>NZ_JBHIOG010000054.1:0-39412 GCF_042195435.1 Bartonella sp. CL162QHHD | reverse complement strand
GAGGTCTTCCCATGATCAACGTGACCAATCGTACCAATATTAACATGCGGTTTTGTTCGTTCAAACTTGCTCTTCGCCATTTGAGCTCTCCATTTTCCGTCCAAGCCAAGGACTAAGTTAAAAATTAATTACCAACCTGAAATTACGCGTATTTCTTTTGAATCTCCAAAGCAACAGCCGAAGGTACAGGCTCGTAATGATCAAACTGCATTGTATACTGCGCACGCCCCTGACTCATAGAGCGAAGAGTATTCACATAACCAAACATATTCGCCAAAGGAACCATTGCATTCACAACCGTTGCAATGCCGCGCGCTTCAGTTCCTGAAATCTGTCCCCGACGAGAATTGAGATCACCAATAACATCACCAACATAATCATCTGGTGTAACAACTTCCACCTTCATGATCGGTTCAAGAAGCTGTGCACCAGCCTTCTTTGCCCCATCACGAAAAGCCGCACGAGCCGCAATCTCAAAAGCCAAAACCGAAGAATCAACATCGTGATAACCACCATCAATGAGAGTCGCTTTTACACCAAGCATAGGAAAGCCCGCAAGAGGACCTGACCCCATAACACTCTCAATCCCCTTTTGGACGCCGGGAATATATTCTTTAGGAACAGCACCACCAACAATCTTTGACTCAAAAATAAAGTCATCACCATCATGAGGCTCAAAAACAATTTTCACACGAGCAAATTGACCGGCACCACCCGATTGCTTCTTATGCGTATAATCAATTTCCGCCATTTTAGTAATTGACTCACGATAAGCAACTTGAGGCTGCCCAACATTTGCTTCAACCTTAAACTCACGCCGCATACGGTCAACAATAATATCAAGATGAAGCTCACCCATTCCAGCTATAATAGTCTGACCAGATTCCTCATCCGATTTAACACGAAATGAAGGATCTTCGGCCGCTAGACGGTTAAGAGCAATACCCATTTTTTCTTGATCTGCTTTTGTTTTCGGCTCAATTGCAATCTCAATAACAGGCTCTGGAAATTCCATCCTCTCCAAAACAACAGGCTTCAAAGGATCACAAAGAGTATCCCCAGTTGTCGTCTCCTTAAGTCCTGCAAGAGCAACAATATCACCAGCAAATGCTTCTTCAATATCCTCACGAGAATTTGAATGCATTTGAAGCATACGCCCCAAACGCTCTTTCTTCTTTTTCACAGTATTCTCAAGAGAAATACCTTTCTGAACTTTACCTGAGTAAATACGACAAAACGTCAATGAACCAACAAAAGGATCATTCATAATTTTAAAAGCAAGCATAGATAGCGGAGCATCATCAGAAGATTCGCGTGTCGTCTCAGCCTCAGTCTTTACATCAATACCCTTAATCGCCGGAATATCAACTGGAGAAGGAAGATAGGAAACAACAGCATCCAAAAGTGGCTGCACCCCCTTGTTTTTAAAAGCCGTACCACAAAGAACCGGATGAAACTGAACTTCTACTGTCCCCCTACGAATGAGAGAAACAAGCTGCTCGTTGGTTGGCATAACACCCTCTAAATAAGCCTCTGTCGCTGCTTCATCAACCTCCACAGCCATCTCAATCAATTTCTCGCGATATTCTTCAGCTTTCTCCTTTAAATCAGAGGGAATTTCACTTATCACCGCCGAGGCACCAATAGAACCATCCCACTTTAAAGCCTTCATTTCTACAAGATCAACAACACCTTCAAAGTCATTTTCAGCGCCAATCGGCAACTGCAAAACAAGCGCTTTAGCACCCAACCGAGAACCAACCATCTCCACACTACGATAAAAGTCAGCTCCTATTTTGTCCATTTTATTAACAAAAACCATACGAGGCACGCGATATTTCTCAGCTTGCCGCCAAACAGTTTCCGTCTGAGGCTCCACACCAGCATTTGCATCCAACAAGGCTATTGCGCCATCAAGAACACGCAAAGAGCGCTCAACTTCAATCGTAAAATCAACGTGCCCTGGCGTATCAATAATATTAAAGCGACGCTTCCGACCGTCCTGCCCTTCCCAAAACGTCGTTGTCGCAGCAGACGTAATCGTAATACCGCGCTCCTGCTCCTGCTCCATCCAATCCATCGTAGAAGCACCATCATGGGTCTCGCCAATTTTATGATTCTTACCGGTATAGAACAGAATACGTTCAGTCATCGTAGTCTTACCAGCATCAATATGCGCCATAATACCAAAATTACGATAATCTTCAATTTTATATTCGCGAGCCATTATATTTGCCTTAGTTTAAAACTTCTACCAGCGATAGTGAGAAAAAGCACGATTAGCTTCAGCCATACGATGAACATCTTCACGCTTTTTCACGGCAGAACCACGATTATTAGCCGCATCCATCAATTCACCAGATAAACGCTCAACCATCGTCGTTTCATTTCGACCACGCGCCGCCGCAATCAACCAACGAATAGCAAGAGCCTGACGACGATCAGGACGAACATCAATCGGAACTTGATAAGTAGCACCACCAACACGGCGTGAACGAACCTCAATATGAGGAGCAACATTCTCTAAGGCCCGATGAAATAGAGCCACAGGATCTGTTTTTACTCTTTTTTCTACAGAATCGAGTGCACCATAAACAATACGCTCTGCAACTGATTTTTTACCATCAAACATAATGGCATTCATAAATTTCATAATAACCAAATCACCAAATTTTGGATCTGGATTAATCTCACGCTTTTCTGCTCTATGACGACGGGACATTGGCTTTGTCTCTCAATATTATTTTGGACGCTTTGCGCCATACTTTGAACGACGCTGTTTACGATTCTTGACACCCTGGGTATCAAGCAAACCACGAATAATGTGATAACGAACTCCTGGCAAATCTTTTACACGACCACCACGAATCATCACAACAGAGTGCTCTTGAAGATTATGTCCCTCTCCAGGAATATAACCAATCACCTCAAATCCATTCGTCAAGCGAATTTTAGCAACTTTACGAAGAGCAGAATTAGGTTTCTTCGGCGTTGTTGTATAAACACGCGTACAAACACCACGCTTCTGCGGATTCGACTGCAGAGCAGGAACCTTATTACGTTTAACTGGCGCCACACGCGGCTTACGAATCAACTGGTTTACGGTAGGCATGCAACCTTCCTCTTTTTGATCTATATTCTTCTCACCCAATCGGGCTTTTCTATTTTCATTTCCATCCACCCCAACAGAATCGGAACAGATATTTAAGTCTACACACAAAATCGGGCACACCTGCAAAAAACAGTTTACCCGACCATAAGCAGAGAAGGCAGTAGCCTTTTGCACTAGGATTTACTTTTAATCTTCTTAACACCTGTGAATAATCTTCCGGTTCATATCCAAAGCACCTGATTACACCCACATCGGCTATATCCATCTCTAATAGCGAGAACACGTACATTCGTCAAGAACTAAACAGCAGAAAGTTTTTAAAAATGAAAATAAATTAAATTTTAAAGCTTTAAATTTGCTTTTACCGCTACTCTTGATAAATCAATTTACCATAAGTAATATCCCTATAAATAAAAAAGTAGCGATATGACTGTAGCAAAACATAAATGCAGTAAATTGAGCAGTAAATTGAATTGCATATTTGATATCTAATGATGAGCGCCATGAAAATAGCAACGTGGAATATTGCCGGGATAAAAGCACGACATGAAACATTATGTCAATGGCTGCAGCAAAGCCAGCCGGACATAGTCTGTTTACAGGAAATTAAAAGTATTGATGAAAATTTTCCACGCGATGCAATTGAAAGTTTAGGTTACCATATAGAAACACACGGACAAAAAAGTTTTAATGGCGTTGCGATTCTCTCTAAAAAAACACCAGATGAAGTGATCCGTCGATTACCAGGCAATGATAATGATAAACAAACACGTTACATTGAAGCAGTTTATTCAACAAACAAAGGTGTTGTTCGTGTTGCATCTCTCTATTTGCCAAATGGGAATCCTATTGAGAGTGAAAAATATTCCTATAAGATAGAATGGATGGAAAGATTATATACACATGCAAAATCATTGCTTGCGTATGAAGAACCCCTTATTCTAGCGGGTGATTATAATGTCATCCCCGCTCCATTAGATGCAAAAAAACCTCAAGAATGGTATCAAGATGCCTTATTTCTTGGAGAAACAAGAAAAGCATTCCAACGTATTCTTCATTTAGGTTTTTATGATGCTATCCGGAATGTCACCGATACTCCCTCCTTCAGTTTTTGGGATTTTCAGGCAGGTGCCTGGCCTAAGAATAATGGGATTCGCATTGATCATTTATTATTATCACCAGAAGCTGTTGATCAACTAATTTGCGCTCATAGCCAAGCAGAAGTAAGGGGATATCAAAAACCATCCGACCACGTTCCTGTTTGGATTCACCTTAATATCAATTAAGAAAGTACAATCCTCATTTCATGAGACAACAAAAAAAAATCCACTCAAAAATAATAACTATGCTACAGCATATAAACAGTATATCTTAAGCAACTAAAATAAAAATAAATGAATGGAGGACATAAATGAAGAAATCATTGTTAATGCTTATTGCAGCAACGGCCATTGGATTCTCAAGTTTCGCACATGCTGAACATGATACTCTTGAAAAAATAAAACGAACAGGGGAAATTACTTTAGGTGTCCGTGAATCATCTGGTTTAGCCTACGCCCTTGGTAATAATAAATATGTAGGTTTTCATACAGAAATGGCAGAACGGATCATTGATGATATCTCAAAAAAAATTGGTAAACCAATTAAAATTCATTATCTTCCCATCACTTCTCAAAATAGAATTCCTCTCTTAAAAAATAAAACCTATGATTTTGAGTGCGGCTCAACAACACATGATCTTGCCCGCAGTAAAGAAGCAGCATTTGCTTATACGACATACATTGAGGAGGTTCGGATTGCTGTAAAGAAAAATTCTAACATTAAATCTCTTGAGGATTTAAATGGAAAAACAGTTGCAACGACCACCGGTACAACATCTGTTCAACTTATTCGTAAAAATAAACGTGCAAAAAACATTCAGTTTAAAGTTTTAAAGGGGAAAGATCACGGAGATAGTTTTTTGTTATTAGAATCTGGTAAGGCAGATGCTTTTGTCATGGACGCTTCAATTCTTGCTGGACATATTGCTAAATCAAAGAATCCATCTGATTATGTCATTCTTGATACTGTACTTTCAGTCGAACCTATTGCCTGTATGCTCAGATTAAATGACAAAAAATTTGAACAAACAATCAACGATAGTATCGTACGTCAGATTAAAGATGAATCACTGGAAAAGCTTTATAATAAGTGGTTTATGAAACCGATCCCACCTGCTAACACTGTTATGAACCTTCCCTTGTCAAAACAAACAAGATATGCTTGGGATCACCCAAATAATAAACCTCGAGAAAGCTACGCAGAAAAAGATTTATAGAATTTAATAAAAAAGAACCACACTCTTTTGAAATTGAGTGTGGTTTATATTTTAATTCACTTTTAAATAAATTTGGCCTATGTAGATGCGCTTGGTTTATTGCCCTATTTGTGAATGACTAATTTGAGGGAATATCAATTAATGGACTTTTCTTTCCTTTGTAGAGATGACCTTACTCAAACATTGGTAACAGGATGCTTGGGGACTCCCGGCGTGAGCCATACCTATTTAGATACACTTCTCGATGGCTTTAAAAATACGGTTATATTGTCTATCACTTCACTTATATTAGCTGTATTGTGTGGTGTTGTTATAGGAACAATGCGCACTTTACCTAAAACATCCATAACCAATTATATATTTCGCACTATCGGTACTATTTGGGTAGAGATTATGCGTAATATTCCCCTCCTTGTACAAGTGTTTTTGTGGTATTTTGTTGTTCCGAAGATTTATCCACCAGCGATGAAATTTTCCCCCATTCTCTTAATAACATGCGCATTGGGATTCTTTACATCTGCACGCATTGCAGAACAGGTTCGTTCAGGCATTGAAGCGATTCCTTCTGGACAACGCTATGCTGCTATGGCAATGGGGTTTACAACTTATCAAAGTTATCGCTATATTATACTACCACGTGCTATACGTGCAATTATGCCACCTCTTACTTCAGAAGCAATGGGCATTGTGAAAAATTCGTCTATAGCATTCGCCGTTTCAATAAATGAGCTCATGCAATTTCAATACCAAGCAATTGAAGAGGTAAGCCATGTTTACGAAAATTATTTACTTGTTACGGCTCTTTATATTCTAATAGCCTTATTCGTATTCATTGTGATGACAGTCATTGAACAAATACTCAAAATTCCTAATTTTCAAACAAAGGGAAATTGAATATGATGAATTTCATAAGCTCTCAGTTTGGACTTTATTCTCCTTTCAATTTTTCCGACTTTGATTTTTCCTTTTTTACCTTTGATGTATTTCGTTCTTACATTTTATCAGGTTTACTCTTTAGCGTTTTTCTAACTCTTTTTGCAACGGTGTTGGGGTTTGTTTTCGGTACGCTTCTAGCAATGATGCGCCTTTCTTCCATAAAACTTCTTTCTTGGTTTGCAATAGGTTACATAACAGCTATGCGTTCAATACCACTTGTGATGGTTATCTTATGGTTTTTCGTGCTTCTGCCTTTTTTAACCGGTATATCCATCGGTGCAAATAAATCAGCACTCATTACCTTTACCGCATTTGAAACGGCTTATTTTGCTGAGATTATGCGTGCTGGAATCAATTCAGTTCCGCAAGGACAAAAATATGCAGGACAAGCTCTTGGAATGACATATTGGCAAAGTATGTACATTGTCATTCTTCCTCAAGCCTTTAGAGATATGCTTCCAGTCTTTTTAACACAAGTTATTATCCTTTTTCAGGATACAACCCTTGTTTATGCCATCAGTGGTCATAGCCTTTTGAATGGTTTTGATATTGCTGCTAATAATTTTGGTGTAAAGCAAGAAGCTTATATCTTAGCAGCTATTTTCTATTTTGTTATCTGTTTTACACTGTCACAAATAGTTTTGTATTTACAAAAAAAAGTATCCATTATTCGCTAACAGGAAAAAAAATGTCTACTCATATGATCGAAATAAAAAATGTTTCTAATTGGTATGGCGAAATTAAAGTCCTTAAAAACTGTACAACCAACATTAATAAAGGAGAAGTCGTTGTCGTTTGTGGTCCATCAGGCTCCGGAAAGTCAACACTCATTAAAACTATTAACGCTCTCGTCCCTTTTCAAAAAGGTGAAATTTGGATTAATGGAATACCAGTTCATTCAAAAAAAACGAATCTGCCTAAATTGCGAAGTCAGGTAGGAATGGTGTTTCAACACTTCGAGCTTTTCCCCCATTTATCTGTCACAGAAAATTTGACAATTGCACAAATCAAAGTCCTAAAACGAAGCAAAAAAGAAGCACTTGAACGTGGATTGTTATATCTTGAACGCGTTGGACTCATTGAACACAAAGATAAATATCCTGGTCAACTTTCTGGAGGGCAACAACAACGTGTTGCTATTGCACGTGCCTTAACTATGGATCCACTTGTCATGCTTTTTGATGAACCAACATCTGCTCTCGATCCTGAAATGGTAGGTGAAGTACTCGATGTCATGATTAGCTTAGCAGAAGAAGGTATGACGATGATTTGTGTAACCCATGAAATGGGATTTGCACAAAAAGTCTCGGAGCGTGTTATTTTCATAGATCAAGGAACAATTCTTGAAGACTGTTCATCTAAAGAGTTCTTTTCTGATCCGCAAGCAAGAAAACCGAGAACGCAAGAATTTTTGTCTAAAATCCTAAGTCATTAGTCGTTATATTGTCATAAAAAGTTATCTTTACTATGAACTTGTATACAAGGAAACAGAGTTTAATATAAGATGAGAGAATGTAAAAATATTACAATCAGATGTTTAAAAACTGTTATTCTTTAAAATCTCAGCAACCAGTGAAATTGCTGTACGTCTCTCAGATTCATTACAAAGAGCAAAAGCCTCTTCTTGTAAAGGGTGAATCCAATTTTTGTCTTTTACGTTAGCTTTTTCATAGGCAGCAGTTAACATTGCTGCCCCACGGACAATTTTTCCTTCTTTAAGCAGTATATTTCCAAGCATTGCTTGGGCGGAAGGATTTCCTTTTTTTGCTGAAAGTTGAAACCATCGTGCTGCTTGTATAAGATTTTTCTCCCTTCCCTCTCCCTTTAAAAATATTTTTCCTAAATGATACTGAGCTTTAGGATTTCCATAGTTTACCGCAGCCTGCATATAAAGATGAGCAGCATAAGAAGGATCAGGTTTCACAGGTGATTGAGGAATACCTTTTTTTATATATCGCGCAAGTTTAACCAATGCGTCAGAAACATAACTTTCATCCTCTGAACCAAGATCAGCACCTTTTTCAACAATATATGCAAAAAAATTATATGCCTTATAATCATTTTTAGAGACACCATCACCGTTTGCATAGATAGAGCCAAGTTTCCAATTCGCACCAATATGGCCTCTCTTAGCTGCACAACGTAATGCTGCAATAGCCTGATTTATATGCCCATTTTTATAAGCAGACATGCCACGTTTTAAAAAATAAAACGAACCATCATTCGCTTCTTGCAAGCTATTGACATCTATTACATAAACAGTCGAAAAGAATCCCCCTAAAATCACAACAATCGTGACTTTTTTCCATATCTGAAACCTATTAACCATTTCCCCCTACCTCAATTTTAATGATTATATCTGTTACGAATTTCTTTGTGGATATTTAAACTCTTTTTCTTAGTAAGAAGCATACGCAATTTTAAAGTAAAAATTTTAAAAGAAAAAACAAATAGATAAAAACCATCCAAAATGTTCGATAAAATTAAGTATCCATTTTTATATATAACAAATTGATTTTTAAATATAAATCATCATTCTATATTTTGTAACACATCCTTTAACATTCTAAGATTTATCGATCTTAAAATTTTATACGTATGAGCAAAAATCGTTCAATAAAATAACGTGCATTAAACAGTAACTTGAGAACGAAGAGAATACATGATGAATGGTAAGCGTTTAAGTATAAAAAACAATACGAAAGATGGATAAATATAATGATGATAATTAACTTATAACTTCACGACTGCCTTACCACCTTAAGGAGGAAGTTTTTTGTCTCCGTCAATCTATAAACAATACAGCTTTTTATTTAACGGATTGCACCTAACATCATTTCACATGGGGTTACTTCATACTTTACACACAAGTTCTACCTTAGAATACTCACCACTCATACAAAAAAATACCACATGTGTAATTTTACATACCTTATATTGCTACTCTAAATGATGATATTTTACAGTAATAAAGCAAGAAATTGATTTATAATTATAATTTTCCTTTTTGCATGTTGAATGAGGCCCTCGAATATCGTAAGATTCTCTCATTCCAAACGTGCTCCATGTTAAATCAATCAAAATCATCCGCTTGCACATTACAAGCAGAGAAAGCTATGTGGATAAAAACTCTGTGTAAGAAAGAACTAAAAATGCCTCTTATGAACGGTCTTAAGTGCCAAGGGCTGTCCGGATTGGACAGAATGGTACCGGCGCTTGTTACTTCACAAGCATAAAGAAGGGAAGCCCAATGGATTTACCGTTATACCATTCATGATCTACGTCGTGGAATAGGCTTGGACGCCTTAAAAGATGTCTCTTTAATGATAAACATAAAACAATGGATTTCAGTAGAGATTTTATGATCGTTCATGAAAAACTAACAAAAGAAAAAGTTGAAATCAATCTAACCGCTCTAAAGCAACAAATATTTTCTTCTGCGCTGCACGCAGTTCTACAACCCTGTTCCGCTCACGCTCAACAATTTCTGCTTTTGCATTTGCTATAAATTTGGGGTTGTTTAACTTAAGCGATATTTTTTCAATATCTTGTTCAATTTTACTGACATCCTTCCTCAAACGAACACGTTCAGCCTCCAAATCAATCAACTGTCCTAATGGCAAACAAAAAACAGCCTCTCCCAAAATCATTTGTGCTGATACTTCCGGAACTTTATCAGAGAAATCAATAACTTCAATACGCGCTAATTTTTTAAGAAGTGCATCATAACGCTTCACACGCTCTCGCGTTACTTCCCCTCCTTCAACAACAACAAGAGGTGCTTGTGTCGCCACTGGAATATTCATTTCAAAACGTACAGACCGAATCCCCGTGACGACATCAATAAGCCAATTAATATCATCAGCAGCTTCTTCATCTATCAATGTTTCCTCTGGCCATTTTGTCAATGCGAGCATATCCTCACGCTTGATGGCTTGCGTTTCTGTAAGAGACCACAACTCTTCCGTCATATAAGGCATAAAAGGATGAAGAAGTTTATAAACTTCATCTAAAACCCAAGCAGTACAAGCTTGAGCCTCATTTTTAGCATCTTCATTTTCCCCCTGAAAAATAGGTTTGAGAAGCTCCAAATACCAATCACATAATGTATTCCAAATGAAACGGTAAAGAGTGGCAGCTGACTCATTAAATTTATAGTGTTCAATACCAGTCGTAACTGCTGAAATTGTTTTAGATAACTCTGTTAAAATCCAACGATTAAGCGCCAGTTTTGCTTGTTCTGGTTTAAAAGCTGGATCATGCTTCACACCATTCATCTGTGCAAATCGGGTAGCATTCCACAATTTCGTAGCAAAATTACGATAACCAGCAATACGGGAAACATCAAGTTTTACATCACGACCTTGTGCTGCCATAATAGCTAAAGTAAATCGAAGTGCATCAGCACTATATTGATCAATAAGCTCTAAGGGATCAATAATATTTCCCTTTGATTTTGACATCTTTGCGCCCTTTTGATCCCGCACAAGAGCATGCACATAAACCGTTGGGAAAGGAACGTCACCCATAAAGTGAAGTCCCATCATCATCATACGAGCAACCCAGAAAAAAATAATATCAAATCCTGTCACAGATAAAGATGTTGGGTAAAAAGTAGATAATTCAGTCGTTTTATTTGGCCATCCTAATGTTGAAAAAGGCCAAAGAGCTGATGAAAACCACGTATCTAAAACATCCGGATCACGGATTAAGTCAACAACCTCACCATAATGAGCAAAAGCTGAATCTAAAGCCTCTTTTTCACTTTTTTCAACAAAAACCGTTCCATCAGGACCATACCAAGCAGGAATCTGATGTCCCCACCATAATTGGCGAGAAATGCACCAAGGTTGAATATTCTGCATCCAATTGAAGTAAGTCTTTTTCCAGTTATCGGGAACAAACTGCGTTTTTCCTTGTTGAACAGCCTCTATCGCTGGCTTTGCTAATTCAGCAGCATGAACATACCATTGATCTGTCAAAAAAGGCTCAATAGGGACACCACTGCGATCTCCATGAGGAACCATATGGGTATGATCATCAACAGAAGCTAAATATCCCTGTTCTTCCATCAAAGAAATAATCTTCTGGCGAGCAACAAAACGATCAGATTTATCGAGATTTTCTACTAACATTTTTAATTCATCTGATAAAATCAAACCATCGAAAAATGCTTCATTTTCACGAAGAAAAATTTCGGCTTTTTGGGTAAAAATATTGATCAAGCGTAAATGATTACGCTGTCCTACTTCAAAGTCATTAAAGTCATGAGCTGGTGTGATTTTTACAGCACCACTTCCAGCCTCAGGATCAGCATGGCTATCACCCACAATTAATAACCTACGACCAACAAGCGGCAAAAGAGCATTTTTACCGATAAGATTTTTATAACGCTCATCTTCAGGATTAACAGCAATTCCTGTATCACCAAGCATTGTTTCTGGTCGTGTTGTCGCCACTGTTATAAAAGTTGTAGCATCATTTGGATCAAAAGTTTTACCTTCAAGTGGATATCTAAAGTGCCACAAATGTCCTTGAACTTCTTTTTGCTCAACTTCAAGATCTGAAATAGCTGTCAACAATTTAGGATCCCAATTAACGAGACGCTTATCCCTATATATCAACCCTTGCTTATAAAGCGTGACAAAGACTTCACGAACCGCCTGCGACAACCCCTCATCCATTGTAAACCGCTCACGCGACCAATCACATGAAACCCCAAGGCGACGCAACTGGTTTGCAATAACGCCTCCAGTTTCATAACGCCATTCCCAAATACGCTCAATAAACTTTTCTCTCCCCATTTCTTGACGCGTTGGCTCTTGACGTTCTGCAAGTTGACGTTCCACAACCATTTGCGTAGCAATCCCAGCATGATCCATACCAGGCTGCCACAACACATTTTTGCCACGCATCCGCTGAAATCTAACTATTATATCTTGAATTGTCGTATTGAGCGCATGCCCCATATGAAGTGAGCCTGTAACATTAGGAGGTGGAAGCATAACGCAAAAAGGCTCTGCATCGCTTTTAGAACCAGCTCCCGCTTTAAAAGCCCCACGAGTCTCCCATCTCTTTGCAACCCGTTGCTCTATAGAGGAAGCATCATAGTTTTTTTCTAACATTCTATCCATCCATAACGCCGCTGAAAAACACAATATATGATCAAAACCCGATCAGAATCTCGTGAATCTCAGCCATTCACTAGAGAGCTCGCAAAATCGCAAACAAAATCCCCATAAAATGAAAAACATAAAAATAATTAAGACGATTTTTTAATCGCCTTCACAATCTCTTCACGCAAAATATCTTCCAGCAAAATAGGCAATTTAGACTGTAACCATTCTGCTATAGCCGGACGCAACACATCCTTTGCAATCTTTTCTGCAGAAGAAATACAATATGCAGACAATTCCACATGACCATCCCTTCCTGCGTCTGACTGTGATTTCCTTATCTCATCTTCATATTCTTTTGCTTTATAAACAGAATTCCGTTCTTCAGAAGAAAGCTTCATCTTTTGCATATCCATACCAACTGTATTATTTTCTGCCTCTATATCCTCTTTCTCTTGCGTTATCTTCCCCCCTTGATTTTCAGATGAAAGACCAATACGATCAGCTAAAGCTTTCATAGCATCATCAACCGATAAGGCTGTATCATAAATACTCTCTGATGCAACTTCTGAAGCATTCACTGCAACATCTTCATTTAAAAAGTGATCAGATTGAACCGCATTTTCTTCGATTATTTCACGAATAGATGTTAAAATTTCATCCATACTTGGCTCACGTAACACGCTTGAACTCTGTACCATACTTTACAACCTCTCAAAGACGCAACAACAAATAGAATCATATTTTCAGTGTATGCAAAAGAATTATAAGATCAACATGCCTCCCACGATATTTTCAAATATGCTTGTCATAAAGAGGGCGCTACACACAGTTTTCTACACTTTATAAAGATAATATCTCGCCGCAATATTTTTTAACATATTCAACTGTTGATTTACTAATCTTTTAAAAACTAAAATAATTTAAGATTAAAGAGATACTTTTATACATTATCGGATATATTTAATTGTTTTTAAACCTAAATAACTTGCAGTCAATTTACCAATAGAAGATTGAACACTATAGCTCGCCACAACAGCATTACGCTCCGCCATTGCAAGCGCAATCTGAGCATTAATCAATAGAGTACGAGAATTTAAAACATCCAGCGTCGTTGCTTGCCCTACGCGATTTTCTTGAACACGACCTTTCAGAGCAATTTCAGCAGCACGAACACTTTCACGGTAAGCAATAACAGATGAGCGTGCACCCTCCAACTGAAACCAAGCAGAAGTCAGTGCTTGCCTCGTATTACTATGCGCCAAATCGAGTTGAAGCTGCGCCTGTCCAAGCTGTTCCCTTGATTGGCGAATTTGCGCAGACGTACGCCCTCCTTCAAAGATTGGGACACTTACTGACAATCCTACAGATTTAGAAACGCCATCTTCTCCAACCCCGCTGTAGATTCGATTATAAGATGCTGTTGCAGAAAAATCAACTTTAGGGAGCAATGCCCCTTCTTTCGCCTTTACATTATAAGCACTCGCATCAACTAAATATTTAGCATAAAGGATTGCTGGATGCATCACAACACTCATTTGGTAAGCCATATCAAGGTTGACGGGAAAATCTTTGGCTATGGGTGGGCGTTTTAACTTTTCAGGATCAGAACCAATAACTTGTCGATACACTGCCTCTGCTGCTTTTACATCAGCACGAGCAAGACTCAGCTCTGAAACCGCCACGGAACGTGCAGCTTGAGCTTGAGCAAGATCAACATGCCCTCCTTCACCCACATCAAATTTTGCTTTATTGGAACGAACGTGTTCCTCAAGAGCTGCCAAATTTTCTCTCCGAAGATCGGCAACACGACGTGCGTGATAGACATTAGCATAAGCGGTCACCACCTCTAGAAACGTATTTTGTTCAACATTACGAAGATATTCACGCTGAGCCTGCAACTTAACTTGAGCTGAAGAAAAGATATTTTGCGTGATAAAACCATCAAATAATCTTTGATTTAATCTCACTCCTATAGATCCAGAAGTGACATAAGGACCTGTAAAAGACTTATTCCGCCCATAGTTCCCAAGCCCCTCAACTTGTGGCAATAACCCTGATCGCGCAATGACAACATCATCACTGGATATACGCACAGCTGCACGTTCACTATTCAACTTAGCATTATATTTATAAGCCTTAGAAAAGGCATCCATCAATGTTTCAGCACAAACAGTCTCTGATAGTAAAACACTCAACACCAGTAATAAACATGCCTGAAACTTCTTGTTTATTCTAAACATAATACACACAATAACAAACCCCAAATAAATTACAAAATTATCTTTTATTCACAAAACAAACAAGCACTAAAACACAAAACCAGGTGTTTTGAAAAAACAAGGAAGAGGCTTTACAGCGAGATTAAAAGCACGACGAGCCGAGATGATCCCATCTTCTTTTATATAGATTTGTGCAACAGCAGCATTTCCATACCCTTCAACCACAACAAGACGTCCACAGTCTTTCATTTGATCAAAGATACCCTGAGGAATAAAATCAACAGATCCCTCAATGAAAATCACATCATAAGGTCCCTCAACAGCATATCCTTGCTCTAATGGACCATGAACGACAACCACATTATCACATTGATTACGTTCTAAAGCTTCAAGAGCACGTTCAAAGAGAGATTTATTACTTTCCAGCGCAATCACAGACCCTGCAAGTTTTGCAAGCAACGCTGCACAATAACCACTATTTGCACCAATATCTAAAACAACATCTGATGATTTTAAAGCGGCAAGCTGTAGTAATTTCGCTAGAGATGCAGGTTTCATCAAATAGCGTGCAGGAACCCCATCTTGCTCTGGACATAGAACAATATCGGTATCAAGATAACTTAACACTTTCATATCTTCCGATACAAAATCTTCACGAGACACCGTTAAAAAGGCTTCAAGAACTGATAAATCCGTTACATCGACTGTACGAATTTGATTGTCAACCATTTTGCGACGAAGCTCAGCAAAATCTGCAACCATAACGAATATTTTCTCCTAACCTACAAAAAACAAACCAAACAGCGACAATAAGGGATAAAGATCTCTTAAACTATGGGCATTACAAAAAAGGATGCTACAGTCAACAATTAGATTTTAACTGTATAATCTCTCATACAAAAGTGTCTTCACAAGAATAGAGGGAAATAATCTATTTTCCTATACCTCATCTCCCTTAAAAGCCGTTTCGTTTAAAATCGGCTGGAGGCCTCGCCCGGAATCGAACCGGGATACAAGGATTTGCAGTCCTCTGCGTAACCATTCCGCCACGAGGCCTCGTCAACAAACATAAAGGTTTCAATAAGGGAAGGCAACGCATCCGTCAAGGTGTAGAAATCTTCTCTCGCCTTTTTTCCTCTTATTACACAATTTATCATATTTTTTTAAAAAAAGTAATTTTATCCTTTGCAAATCAGTATTGCTTTGCTATAGCCTTTTCAACTAAATGATTGGGCACCGTTCCCCGGTAGCTCAGCGGTAGAGCAACCGGCTGTTAACCGGTTGGTCGCTGGTTCGAATCCGGCCCGGGGAGCCACTTTTCTTTTATTCTACGTAATTTATTGTTTTTTCTAAAGTTTTTAGACATGAGGGATTCGTTAATAAAAGTAATGGAATAGGATTTTTGCAATAAAGTAGAAACGCAATATCCTACCGGATGTATTTTTTGCAATGAGCGCAAAAAGCAATTGATTCATTTTAAAATAGCACAAATAAGATTACTTTTTTCAAACTACCGCGCCTTTATAAGAGAACACAGCAATTATTTGCATATTATAAATTACGATTTCTTTCATCAGAGATGAATTATTAAGCTCCATCAGCAATGAATCGCTCTCATATATTTTTTTCCAAAGAAAGAATGATTTGTACTCAATAAAGGAATTAAACTTAAAAGCCTGCTCATGAAGCAATCATTTTGAAAAATGAAAGAAACAACAATCAAGGTCATATATTATCTCCATACACCCCACATAACCTCCTCCCCATCCTAAAAGCAAAAAACATAAAACAAGTCTGTAAACACTCCGACGTCTTATCTAACAGGTTGTTCCTCCTGCTAACCACTTCAACGCTTTACAAACAACCTTACCTTGGATATTCATCACACTGTCATAAAAAATTTAATGCATAAAGTTTTGTAGACTTTATATCCTCCCAAACTAATAGTGTTTTACAGTAAAAACAAAGATAACGAGCTAAATTGTTGAGAATCCTGAGAAAGCCTTCAGAAATCATGACATTCTCGCTATTGTATTATGCAGTCACACGCTTTTTTAAAGAGATATCTCTTAAATCCCCCAAGTCTCTTTCACAGTGACTCCCGTAAATGGTAAAAATGAAATCGATTGATCAGCCCCATCTTTATTTATAATAAAAGCCATACCATCATACTATTTTCCAACTCTCAATCTTAGCAACCCCCCTTGCCTTTGAAAGAGTTTATAAGAATCATTTTATTTATTTCTCAAATGTCCATTTATACAATAATTTCACATATAACGTGCAAGTGAATACTTTTGATTGATCCGCATAAATAGCTTCAAAATGAAAAAAATTTTACGATATAATGAACTATTCAATATATAAAACAGTGAGTTATTATTAGACATCAATTTTTAAAATTAAAAGTCATCATTAAAGATAAAACACATCCTATATAAAAATAATTTTATATAAATAAAATCTACTTTTATTCCCATTTTAAAAAATGGGAATAAAGCAAATAAATAATTGCCTCTTACAATAATGATTTTTTAAAGATTTTCAAATAAATCCAAACAGTTAGAGGTTTTCATTTCTAAAAAATAAAAACCTCTAAAGGGTCTTCTTACTTTGACAAGAGTATTTTATAGCTCTTTTCAATTGAGAATAAATCAACAAAAGTAAAAAATCTCCTGTACATGATCTTTTTTCAAGACTTTATCTAAGCAGCCTTCTTAACTGATTTCCGAAAACGAAAAGTCTTTGCACGCTTTGCCACCGCTTTTGCTTTTTTATGCCTCTCATTTTGAGGTGAAGAATTCTTCCGCTGCAACTGTGCGGTATCATCTTTTCGACCTAAAAACTGTTTTTGACGTTTAGATTTTTTAAAACGGCGTTCCTTATCGTTTTCGTTTTCTTTACTTTCTCGCACAATTGGCTTTTCTGGAAACGCTGCAAATTGTTCTGGAACAGCCTCAGCCACCAATTTCATACGAATCAAGCGCTCTATAGCACGCAAGCGGGACCTTTCTATCTTCTCATCAAAAAGCGTAAGTGCTACACCAGATGCGCCATTACGTCCTGTACGACCAATACGATGTACATAACTTTCAGCTTCATCTGGTAAGTCGTAATTAATAACGTGACTTATCCCTGGTATATCAATACCGCGTGCAGCAATATCTGTTGCCACTAGGATCTGCACAGATCTTTCACGAAAAGCTTTTAAAGCAGACTGGCGAGCACCTTGTGATTTATTTCCATGAATTGTTGCGACTAAATATCCTATCTTTTCTAAACTACGTGTGACAGCATCTGCCCCATGTTTAGTTCGAGTAAAAACAATAACCGAATCAAAAGCTGGATTTGTCAAAAGTTTACTTAAAACATTCTTTTTTTCATTCGTAGGAACACAATATAATTTTTGGCAAATCTCTACAGCCGTAGTACCTTGAGGAACAACTTCAATTTTAACCGGATCATTGAGTAAACATTTTGCAAGCACAGCAATTTCCCTCGGCATTGTTGCAGAAAAGAGTGCTGTCTGACGCTCTTGATGCAAAAGCTTTGCAATTTGCTTAACATCATGAATAAACCCCATATCCAACATACGATCTGCTTCATCCAAAATCAAAAAACGAGATTGGGAAAGATCAACACACTTTTCACGAACAAGATCTCTCAAACGCCCTGGAGTCGCTATCAAAACATCCACACCTGCTTCCATACGTTTAATTTGTTTTAAACGTGATACGCCCCCAAAAATAAGACATGTTGAAAGATGTGCTCCTTTCGCCACAGTACGGATCGTTTCATCAATCTGAACAGCAAGTTCACGCGTTGGAGCTAAAATCAAAGCACGTGCAGTTTTAGGACAGCGTTTATCACCCAAAGCCAAAATCTGACTTAAAATAGGTAAACCAAATGCCAAGGTTTTTCCAGAGCCTGTCTGAGCAACACCTAAAATATCGTGTCCTTTCAACATCACTGGAATAGCTTGTTCTTGTATAGGTTTAGGTTTACTCATCCCAGCAATGAGTAAATTTTTAATCAAAAGAGTAGGTAAACCTAACTTTGTAAAAACATTTTCTTCTTTTATAGGCAAAATAAAATCTTTCCTTAGCTGAAGAACTCAAAAGAAGTAACCATCTGAACTCTTCACTCAAGAATCCGCGCAAGAGAAATCCCTGACATTTTAAATGAAGCAACGCCTAAAAAGCGGCTTGCGCAACTTATGAACACCTTGAAATCAAGATAAAGGCGTATAAACTTCACTTTACAAAAAGCCAACAAACCAGCCTAAATGCCTTCATCTCTATTATCTTTGGATTATGATAAAAAAGCAAGAACTTTACGAAATACATTTATCATGAATAAAAACAATATTTAGATCGTTTACTTTTTGATGATTGTGTCTATCGGTAAATGTACCTTGATAAAATCAGGATAAATCTCGAGAAAAACTGGATTTTGTAAAGTTTTTTGACCGCCATAAATTAAATACCATTGGTTTTTATCAAAAATCGCCAAAGTTTTATATTGAATGATGCGATCCTTCATATCAAGAACTGTTGGAATTAAAGCATACAAAGTACCATTATCAGTTTGTAAATACTCTATATTTTCTTTATCTAAATAATAAGCACCAGAAGGCAAACCCTCAAATTTCCTATGCAACTGTTGAAGAAAATCACTACGTAAAGCACTCTCTGTTGTATTCAATCGATGTGCCATCTCTTTATAAAGCCGCTCAGGCATATAACGAGAAATAGGCATAAAATCCCCATTTTTTATAGCATTATTGACATCAACAACGACTCTTGAAAGTTCAGCTTTTTGTACTATCGTTGGCTGAGATGCTAAACTCTGTTGATTAACAATCAAAAAGAAAAATAGACTCAGCACCGAATAAAAAATAGGTTTCATCATTATACTTCTTGTTTTAGTAAAATTTCAGTTTCTCAAATAACAAAATCAAATAACGTTTGATCATCAGTAATATCACGATAACGCCAACCTAACGTTTGAAATTTTTCCTCTAAAAGACAAAAATTACCGTATTTTTTTGTTTCAATCGCAACCAATACAGAACCAAAGTTTCTCGCTGATTTTTTAAGATATTCAAAACGCACAATATCATCATCTGGTGATAATGTGGAAAGAAAATGACGCAATGCACCAGGATGTTGCGGAAAACTAAAAATAAAATATTTTCTCAACCCTTGGAAACGTAAAGAACGCTCTTTAATTTCTGGCAAACGCTCAAAATCAAAATTACCTCCTGAAATAACGAGAAGAATTTTTTTCCCCTTTAACTCTTGAGGAGGAATACTGTTAAGCGCATCAATCGATAAAGCACCAGCCGGTTCAAGAACCACACCTTCCACATTAAGCATTTCAACCATCGTAGAACAAACGCGGTTTTCAGGAACCGTAATGACAGAATCAGCAGGAAATTTCTTTAGAATTGTATAGTTTAGTGCACCAATTTCAGCCACAGCAGCACCATCTACAAAAGTGTCAATGCTTTCAAGCTTAACGCGTTTTCCACTCTCCAAACAAGCAAGCAAACTTGCAGCTCTTTGCGGCTCAACAAAACGAATCTTTGTTTTCCAACCATATTCATGTAAAAACTTGCTCACTCCACTTGCCAAACCACCGCCCCCTACCGGCACAATCATCAAATCTGGCTCACTTTCTCCATTGAGTTTTTTCCATTGTAAAGCAGCTTCACAAAGCACTGTTGCCTGCCCTGTAATAATGCGAATATCATCGAAAGGTGGAGCCATTACACCACCGCTCTCCACGACAAAGGATTGCGCAGCTTCATAACATTGATCAAATGTTTCACCAATCAAACGAATATCAATGAATTCTTTACCAAAAATACGTGTTTTTTCAATTTTTTGTTGTGGCGTTGTCATGGGCATGAAAATCACGCCTTTACGTTTAAAATAACGACAAACAAAAGAAACCCCTTGCGCGTGATTCCCCGCTGAAGCGCAAACAAATGCAGAATCTGGTGATATACAGCTAAGCATTTCTGAAACAAAATTGAAAGCACCACGAATCTTATAAGACCGCACCGGTGTTAAATCTTCACGCTTTAAATAAATTTCTGCATCATACTTTTGACTAAGAAAATCATTTCTTTGAAGTGGTGTTTCAGCAAACACGTGATGCAATCCCACCATAGCTTTTGTGACGTCTTGAATAAATTGACTCATAACACTAATCATTTCACGCTTTATTTACATTATAAAAGCTTTTTCTATCGATAAAGAAAACTATTGTCAGTCAAAATTTCACTAAAAAATGAAAAATGTTTCTTTTGTCATTAATTCTTGATTCAATAAAAGATATAGCTTATGAGAGAACTCACATCGCGGACGTGATGAAAACGGTAAACATAGCAGACTTAAAATCTGCCGGTCGAAGACCTTGCGGGTTCAAGTCCCGCCGTCCGCACCACGATATGTGGATTTCCCCTTATTTTTCAGTAATTTATTAGAAATTAGAAAAAATTAAACCACCTTCTAAACCACCTTTTAAAACCCTATCATAACGCTATCAGATGGTATTGAGATAGTACTAAAATACGAATCATTGCTGCTTTTTGAGGTACCTTTTTAGCACGTTGACCTCCTCCTTGTCTTTTAGGATGGAGAGGCAGTTAATCTTGATCTCCTCATCCTTGAGGATGAAGAAATGAGTCGTGTTTTTAACGTTAAGCAGCTTTCACAACAGAGCTTGGTAAAATTCGCTTAGCTTCTGTTGTAACTGATTTGTAATGCTTAAGCTCTTCTTCAAGGTCATTTGCATCTAACAAACGCCTTATCATCAATCCTAATATTTTTCCAACACCAGCAGCACATTCACACTCTTAACAGGAGTAAGATAATATGAAGAAAAGCGAAATGGGTTAGAAATGACCGTGGCTGTCGTATCCCTGATGATTTCGAATCTGTTTATGATTTCGCAATTGAAGAGGGTTTGCCTCCAAAGCGTGTGAAAGTCGAAATGGCAAAATTTCGAGATTATTGGAAATCTAGAGCACGCAAGGATGCACGCAAAACGGATTGGAAAGCAACGTGGCGCAATTGGGTGCAAAAAGCTATCGAGGATTTAGGAAAAGGAAAAAACTATGGAAAATCACTCTCAAAGGCAAAAAAGCGTTGGTGAACGCATCTCAGACAGCACCCTTGATATCGGGTCTCGAGGTCACTTTAAAACACATTCACGAGATGATAGCTCCGGAGTTTCCTTTGGTTTTGAAGAGTGGCCGTGCATTGACACAACAGCAGGAAACGATTGCCTTAGATGCTTGTGATCAACTTCACGAATTGTTTTCAATAAAAGCGAGCAAAAAGGACATAGCTAAAGCAATTCGGATGCTTTCGTGTGGTTGAAAAATTTCGCAACAGGCAGATCATGAAGGTATGGCGCTTACCTATGGAATGATTTTGGAAAGTGTTTCTGCGTGGTCACTGATAAAAACGGTTAAACGGACTTTATGCGATGAGTTAGAAGGTTTATCGGATACGTTTTTTCCAAGCACTCGTGAATTCGTAAGATTATGTCGTGATTTGGAAAATAGTCTTTTGACGAAAGCCAATCTAGTACGCAAGGCTGTTTTGAACACCCGTGAAAAAAGGCTGAAAGAAAAGGCAATGAGAGAGAATTCAAGACCACTCACGTTGGTTGAAAAGCAAAAGCTTGAAGGGATTTTAAATGGTCTTGGGGGAACATTGAAAAACATTGCAGGTTAGTAAACTAGTGAAAATTGCTGATCATTTTGTGATTGGATGTGCATTTAAATCGACAAAATGGCACCGTACAGAGCAATTTAAAGATTTTATGATAAAAACCTATCATATAAAACGCTCTGTACGATCAAATTTGAGGCAAATAGACAAATTTGTAAAATTAGGATTAAAGCATGTTCATTTTAAAACATCTATTCTTAAAAAACCGTAAACAGCCCATGCGAAAGAGATTTGCTGCAACGGCACTGGATATGCACTATGGGGGGACGGAGCAGAGGAGTATTTTTACAACCTCTACGAATATGAAGACGGCACAAGAGAGTGTGCAAAGTTTGATGGTGGTCAGTATTACAAAACACCTAAGAATGCGGATTTTAGTACCAAAGCGCAAGTAAAAGCATGGGTTTAGGGTGGTACTATTCCGAAAAACGTTCTCAATTACGAACCTCTTATAGACGAGATAAGCAGAGAGATAAAAAAATATTGACTTTATTCAGAGTATATTGCGTATTGCTCTAAATGCGCTTCTTAAACATTTTACACAAAAGCATAAAAAGCTATTGAATCATGGGCTTTATGTTATATTTTTATATAATATTAGAGAGGGCGTTTTATGCACACAACAAAATTACGTAAAGTTGGAGGATCAATTATACTCTCTATACCGCCTGTATTGATTGATGTTCTTCATCTTACTGAAAATATGCAAGTGGGTTTGGCTATTGACAATGGATAATTGGTTGTGAAACCACAGATATCGCAAAATTACACTCTTGAAGAATTGTTAGCCCAATGTAATCCTTCAGATGATTTTGCGGATAAAGATGTAGAGTGGTTTGATGCTAAACCTGCTGGTAGAGAGCTCTTGTAATGAAGCGAGGTGAAATTTGGTTTGTATCGCTTGACCCAACTTCTGTTTATGAGAAAAAAGGAACGCGTCCTGTACTGATTGTATCACCGGAGGCGTTTAATCGTTTAACAAAACACCCATTGTTTTGCCCATTACGAGTGGAGAAAATTTTGCTAGAACAGCAGATTTTGCTATTTCATTGGTGGGAACAGAGCTGCATACAACAGGTGTGATACGCTGCGACCAACCGCGTGCTTTAGATATAGTAGCGCGTAATGGAAAAAGAATGGAAACTATTCCATATATAATTATGGATGAAGTCTTAGCAAGGTTATCAACATTTCTTACTTGAATTTTTTCTACACTTTTTTATGTTTAAAAACACCAACTTTAGGTAAAAAGTAAAAAAGCATAAGATCATGATTTTTTCTGTTGACAATCGGCTAATCAATTTTTCACAGAATAAAAATCAATAATTGACTAATGATGTCATTAATTATGACTCAAAAGGAGCCATAATGAAAGCTGTCATCACTAAGCCAATGTGTGTTGTTGGCGACAATAAAAGCACTGTTCGATTTGAACCATCAACACCCAATAATCCATTTGTTGAAGTTTCCAATCAAGTCTACGCACGTCTCAAGCGCGCTAATGCTGTAAAACCTTTTATTGGAGTCAAGACAACAGCAAAAACAGACAAGACAGTTGAACAAATTAAGCAGATAAAACAAGAAGCCGTACAAACATCGTCTGAACCAGTGACAGAGGAAATTCCACTCGAACAGCCAAAAGCATCTAAAGCTTCTAAGTCATCAACACCTACCCCAAAAAAGGCTTAGAAGTTGAAGTTAATCATCCACCAAAAATGGTATCTTCAACAGGTAAAAGATACCTTCACAAACCTTCAAGCACCACGCCTTAATTGGGCTCTGCGTAATGCTCTAAACACTGCAGCAAAACAAGTTGAACGCTTTACTGAAAAGCAAGTTGCAGACATCTCATCAGCCCAAATAAAGCGTATAAGAAGAGGTGTTTATATTAAAGAAAAGGCAACAGCAAGGTTTCTTGAGACAGATATCATTGGTTCTGGAACACCGATACCTCTTAAATTTTTTAAAGTAAAAGAACAAAACGTGGCGTGACTTACACAACTGTTTGAAAAAAAACAAATCTTACCCCATGCTTTTATCAAAGGTGAGAGTTTTCCAAAGCGTGTTGAGTTAAAAAAGCTGAATGGTAATGTTTTTCAAAGAGCGGATGGAGATCAATTCCCCATTGCAAAACAAGAGGGACCCTCAACTTCTGAGGTCATGTCAAAGACAGAGATTGCAAGTGCTATTGTAAAAAAGCCAATGAGAGATTAATTGCCAATATACAGAACTAACTTGCTCATCATGAATACGCTGCCAACAAGAAAAGCTAGATTATGTTCTTAAACTTTATCTATATATTCCATATCCTTATGAGTTTAGGAATTACATATTCTTATTGCAATTTTAAAAACAGATTATCACTTATGCTTTGTTTTTTTCATAAAAAAGTCAATAAAATCAATGCAAAATGTACTTCCCAGCGGGTTGGCTTCGTTGCGGGCAGACTAGTGCGAACTATCGCTAGCGACAGAATTTTCAATTTGACTGTACATTGTACACTTAACTCATTGTTGCTACATGCATATAATAGCTTTGTCGGGTATGGTGATGCCATATAACACCCTTCGGGGAAAGGCGTAACGACGGACTAGATGCCGTGTTTTTTAGCGCCCAGCACTCTTTTAGAATGTCATTAAGGAACGTCTAACATCTAAGAATTCTTTATGAATACCATTATTAAAATTACTGAATTATGTGGCAAAAGGCATGACAATATTATGCGTGACATCAAGAAAACGCTTGAAGAACTTAACGCCCTCAAATTTGAGGAGGTTGATTTTGGTGGGCACTACCTTGATAACAAAGGTGAAAGCCGCCCTTGTTATAACCTGCCAAAGCGTGAATGCTTAATTCTTGTTTCTAGTTACAGCACTGCCTTACGAGCAAAGATAATTGACCGTTGGAAAGAGTTGGAAAGACAAGTAGCTATTCCACAAATTGATTACTCCAAACCCGAAGTATTACTTGGCGCCTTAAATCATCTACAAAATCAAATTGAGCAGAAAGACCATGTTATTTCAGAATTAGCACTAAAAGCAAAAGCTTTAGAAGGCTTAAAACGCTCTGATGGTTTGTTTGGTTTGATTGAAGCCGCGAAGATGTTGGAGATAAGACCAAAGGATTTAACAGATTACTTGCGTAAAAATGATTGGGTGTATCGACGTGCTCCGAGTGGTCCATTGTTACCTTAATCAGGATAAAATCAAAAAAGGCTTCATAGACTGTTCTGCCATCACCATTCAAAAACCGGATGGAACAGAAAAGGTGCTGCCTTCAACAAAAATCACACCTAAAGGATTGGCATGTTTGAGAGAACGAATCCATGGAGGTGTGCAATGAAGGTAAATACTAACTTCTTATGCGATTTATGGATGGCATTATCTCAATTTTCTAGACATGAAAATATGAGTGATAAGATTGTACTGCTCTGGTTGACATCATGAGTTTAGTAGAAAAAGCTTTGATTTTAAAACTTCAAGATGAAGTGCCAATCCTTCTTTCGATATCTTTCTCATCTGACGCTCCATAAAAAAAGCCCCACAAAAGTGGGGCTGGATAAAATGATGTTCTAATCAATCTCGCGCTAATTATAATAAAGTGGCTCGCTACATCCACGGGCGCCTATTTTTTCATCTTCTACATAACGAGAATGCGCAAAATTCCGTACAAGATGATCATTGTTAGAGCCACCAGTCCAATCGCCTCCTCCCAACATAACATTTATGTCTACACGTAAACTGCTTCCTTGCTCCCCTGTATGCCATTTAGTCACTGGATAACAACCAGACAAATATTGCCAAACATAACCGCACCATCCTCACAACCGATATGCGAAATCATCCGTCTATTGTTTGTATCAACGTGTCCTCCAGACGTCTTAAGAGAAGGCGCTTGATTGCCGACAATACTGGTTGCTTGATTACTTCCATACATACTTGGCGAGAACTCATCACTCGTCAAAAATCTCTTATTAACAGACCAAAAATCAAAGGCATGATCTGCATAGCTACGATTGGTCGTAATCGGAACACCATATGCCGACTTTGCATTTACACCTGTCCCTGATTGAAGATAAATATCAACCCAAATATTATGCCACGGATTGTAAACCATTCCCTCTGGGTCACTACGTGGACGGTGATTTAAACACCAAACAGAATTAGGCAAAATATCCCCTGCTTGATAACCCGATAAGAGATGACCTTCAATCTCACCAACATCCGCACAAAGCGTATGAAATCCGCCAATCTTTTGAGAATTATCCTCTGTATAGCCATCAGGAGCCGTCGGATTTTGCGAAAGCTTAAGGGCTATCTCATTCGTCTGATCTTTTAGGACGATATATATATAATAATCCTTTCCTGCTTCAATATATTCTTCAAAAGACGCACTTCCACGCACTGGAATGCGGTAAAAGATGGACCTATCCCCATTCTCACCGCCACGATAAAAGCGAAAACACGCCCCTGCATTGATCACAAGACCTTTTCTATTGTGTGAATCGGCTTCCAGAATTCTGTCAGGTTGATTAAAACGCACATTCTCTAAAAAATTAGTGGAAAGAGAACCTACCTTACTTTGAAGTTCAGAAAGACTGTCACTGTTCCTCTGTGCCTTCTCTTGAACTTCTGTCAATGCACTCTTTGCTTCTTCTGCTAACACTTTTGCCTCAGAGGCGGCTGTATTCGCAGAATTTGTCGTTGCTGTCACCGTGTCTAATGAACTCTTGACCTCTCCAAGCCCTTGCTTCGTCGTATCAGCTTCTTCCTTTGCTTGCTCCGCAACACTCTTCGCTTCTTCCGCTGTCGACTTCGCAGTCTCAGCTACTTCCTTGGCTTCTACAACCAAAGGTTCTACCTTACTGCCTTAGCCTGTACTGCTTCACAAATGATCAGATCAAATTCTGGTAAACCGTATTTCTTTTGCGCATCCGCAATCACTTGGATTAATTGGTAAGTAGCAAACACCACGGTCATTGCATTCGCTAAGACTTTATTTGTTTTTTTCAAAGCTTTTGAACATCAGTTGATAGCTGATAGAGCAAGATCTGAAACATCAAGTTCGACAACAGCATCTTTGTTTTTCGATGCTTGCCAACTTATGTATCAGAATACACC
This sequence comes from Bartonella sp. CL162QHHD, assembly GCF_042195435.1. Taxonomy (NCBI): domain Bacteria; kingdom Pseudomonadati; phylum Pseudomonadota; class Alphaproteobacteria; order Hyphomicrobiales; family Bartonellaceae; genus Bartonella; species Bartonella sp. CL162QHHD. The sequence goes on along the minus strand of NZ_JBHIOG010000054.1, from coordinate 11,841 downwards.
GCAAAGGAACGAAACGGCACTTCTGTATAGCGTGTCCATTCTCTTATCGTTTGTGACATCAAAGCTAGGGAAGGCACGAAAAACAAAACACGCTTGCCAGTTCTAGTTATTTGTTCTGCTATCTTAAAGATGGTAAAAATCTTCTCCGTTCCACATGCCACAATAAGTTTGCCACGGTCTGCTTCTTTTAAACCCTTAGAGACTTTCTCATACTTTTGGATTTGTTGAAAAGTTACCCCTAATTGATGCCCTAATTGCTTTTGCGACATTCCCAGCATTGTTCTTTGAAAGCGAATTTTTTGCCTATAGAAATGTCGTTAAAATGTAGCCTTTTGCTTTTCACTCTTAAGCTCCCCCCGCTGAGTGCGAGCACCCTCGCATTAGTATTCCGAGAGCCTGAAAGTACTGAGTTCGAGTGAGCTTTTTTTTACTTTTAGTGCTCATCGCACCTAGACATAGAAAAATATCCCATAATTCCGAGACACCCACAGAGTGGGCTCATTTATGATCGAACTTTAGGGCTTTCAACCCCTACTGATCGCTGCGTAGACGACCAAAATCACTCTTTAAGTAATAAAATCATTTCAGGAAATTGGCAATCAAAATTAAAATAATCTCAAAGACTATAAGATTGGGCACTCTTCAAAAGAGAGCCAATGCGAAGAACTGTCATCATGGTTAGTCATCAACCCACACAATGCTTCTTTTTCAGAAAACGCAAAACGCGATATAAGAAAAAATGTTGTTTGCAAAGTTTTCTCTTGCCTATACAAAGAGAAAATGAAAAATTTGGAGGGCTCCCATGATAAATGACATCTACTGTGTTGGATACAATTATGTTGAACATGTTCATGAACTAGGTAATGTTGTTGAAGATGAACCCGTTATCTTTAGCAAGCCAAAAAGTTCACTCGTTTTAGGCAATGAAATTTATCTCCCTAATTTTTCCAAAGAAATACATTTTGAAACCGAAATTGTGCTCAAAATCTCAAAGGACGCTTTCATGATCATGGAGGAAGAAGCAGAAGAATGCTATGATGCCGTAGCAATAGGTCTTGATCTCACAGCGCGGGATTTGCAAACAAAACTGAAAGAAAAAAAGCTTCCTTGGCTTTTATCGAAAGGATTTAAAGGCGCCGCATACGTCTCTGACTTCATAAACAAGGAAAAAATAAACAACCCAATAACCTTTGCAATGAAGTTAAATGGCGAAACAAGACAAGTTGGCAATACGAAAAATATGATCTTTAACTTTGAGAAGATAATCTCATTTTTAAGTCACTACATTCAGCTAAGACGTGGTGATCTCATATACACAGGCACTCCACAGGGTGTCGGAAAACTTTCTCAGTTTGACAGAATAGAATTGTATCTCGAAAATCAATTAATTTCAGAGCTAAAAGTAAAATGAATCATCAAATACTGACCTTTTTCATTGTTTCATTTTTTTTAGTCATCTCACCGGGGCCGAATATGGCCCTTATCATCGATAATGCAACGAGATTGGGAAGAAAGAACGCATTTGTAAACGTTTTAGGATTGTGTACAGCAACATATGTGCATGGGGCATTTTCCACACCTAGGTGTATCAGCGCTCATTCTCAACAACAAAACGCTGTTTTTTTTAGTAAAACTCATAGGTAGCAGCTATTTATTATACATGGGCTTTAAATCAATTAAATCTGGAATACACAGCTTAAATTCAAAAGAAAGAAGTTCAACGAATGAAAAGCATGCTACGAGTGAAACAAAGCTTTTAACCAGCTATATGGACGGTTTTCTGACACAAATACTAAACCCCAAAGTATCTATATTTTACATAGCAGCTTTTCCAAAATTCTTAGCTTCTGGAGGTAGCATTAAAAAAGGTTTTGAACTTGTCACAATACATTCTTTCAACATCTTTGCATGGTTTACTTTAATGACCATTTTTATATCATTTGCCAGTACCGCCTTAAAAAAGCAGCGAGTAAAAGGCTCGATTAACATTGCGACAGGAACAGTTTTATCTCTGTTTTCTTTTTTCATTTTCTTTGGATAGTTTTATCTTTTGATAACAAATTGTAAAGTTAATAGAGCAATCTTTTCCTGATTCTGTCTCTCACTATGAATAGCTCAATCTCTAACAGAGCTTATACAATCCCCAGTTCTTTTTTTCTTTATATAACTGAATTACGTTGCATTTCTTTATCATACTCTCAAGGACGTTTGTGTAAACTTTGTGTAAACAATGTGAGTTTCTCGCAACATTTTATAAAATGTTACCAATATCTAAACAAAATCCTTATTCATCACTTTTAAAAAAATAAGCTATGATATTCCTCTTTTCGTTTATGAAACAAAAGTAACTTTTTGATTTATGATAGCACCATACAAACAAAAAAATGATTTTAAAAATCATTTTAATTTTCCATTAAAAATTGTTTCTTAAACTAAGATGAGAACTCTCGAGTGCTATTTGAGCAAAAAGTAAAACTCTCACCATTATGAATAATAATAAATAATGCACTGATTACAAATAATAAGTTTCAAAAAATTATAAAAACTCCTGACAACTTTCTGAAATAATTTTAAAAGCCCCACGTCTTTTAATGAACAATTTATTTGTTATTAATAACAAAAAAAGCTCCCTATTCAAATATCTGTTACGTTATTTAAGAGGACAACATTCTCTTTTTTCAAAAGCATATTCCTAAAACATATTCTTTTCTTTATCCACACAAAATCATAAAAAACGTTTTTTTCCTTTACACCTCATTTATATCATGCTTCGATACGAAATAATGCTTTTTTAGTGTAATTTAATCTCAAAATAATTAAAGGGAACCCCCAAAAAATGAGCTACAAACAAAATTTAAAAGATAATTCTCAGAATAAGTTGCAGCGTGGACTACACAACCGACATGTACAACTTATAGCCATTGGTGGTGCTATTGGAACAGGTCTCTTCATGGGGGCAGGAAAAACAATTAGTGTAGCAGGTCCTTCCATCATACTCGTTTATGCTATTATCGGTTTTGCTCTATACTTTGTCATGCGTGCTATGGGAGAATTGTTGCTTTCTAATTCACAATACCGATCTCTTATTGATTTTTCAACCGATATGCTAGGACCGGGAATAGCTTTCTTTGTTGGCTGGAGCTATTGGTTGAGCTGGGTTGTAACTGGAGCTGCTGACATTATTGCCATCATCACTTATATGAACTTTTGGTGGCCAACACTCAATCCATGGTTTACCGTTTTTACCTGCATTAGTGTCTTTTTAATCTTTAACCTCTTTGCCGTGAAACTATTCGGTGAACTTGAATTCTGGTTTGGTCTTATCAAAGTCGTCGCAATTTTAGCATTAATTGTTGTGGGATTTTATATGATCGTTACGGGCTTTACCTCTCCCAATGGTACGGTTGCTTCTCTCAATCACGTATGGAACGATGGCAATATCTTTCCGCGAGGAATGACAGGTTTTTTTGCTGGATTTCAAATTGCCATTTTTTCTTTTGTTGGTATAGAAATTGCTGGAACAACCGCTGCTGAAGTAAAAGAACCTAAAAAAGTTCTCCCCAAAGCAATTAATGCAATACCGGTCCGTATTGTACTCTTTTACATTTTTTCTCTCGCTGTAATTATGTCTGTCACACCTTGGGATCAAATTGTTCCAGATAAAAGCCCCTTTGTCTCGATGTTTTGGCTTGCAGGCATTCCGATAGCTGCTGGCTTGGTAAACTTTGTCGTTATCACCTCAGCTGCCTCTTCAGCAAATAGTGGTATTTTTTCTACCAGCCGTATGATATATGGGCTTGCAACACAAAAAGGTGCCCCTCCAATTTTAGGTAAACTTTCCAGATACCATGTTCCAGCCAATGCTCTATTCTTTTCCTGTTTATGTATTTTAATAGGGTATACAATTGCCTCACTCTCTCCAAGCCTCATAAGTGCTTTTACAATTGTGACAAGCATTTCAGCTATTGCATTTTTATTCGTATGGTCTGTAATTTTGATTAGCTATATTGTGTATCGTCGCAATCGCCCTCATCTACACGCTGAATCCATTTATAAAATGCCAGGAGGTGTTGTCATGTGTGGGATAATTTTAGTTTTCTTTGTTTTCATGCTCTATTTGTTGACATTAGAAGCTGATACTCTACTAGCCTTAAAATATAGTATATTCTGGTTTGTTTTCTTGGGTATAATGTATTTTATGTTTGTAAAGAAAAAAATAACTCAAGGTAACAAATAAAGTCTATACATAAAAACATCTCAAAAAAGGGTAATTTTAATTACCCTTTTTCTACTTAACCTCCTCCCCAAACATCAAAAAACGACGATTCCTACCGGCACCGGTTTGTAAACAATCCGGCTTATTAAGGGGGAATGCTGCTGATCATTTATATGGTTCACCTACATAAGGCTCTATGGGCTAGCCCTGCCCTGAACACTCACCACCCATTCTAAAAATACTTAATGTGTAAAATGTTATATGCTTTATATCACTACTCTACACAACAGTACTTTACTGTATAATAGGATAAGAACGAGCTATTCTGTAAAGAATTCTCTATAAACTTCACTGACATTGTTTACTAATAAAACATGAGATTTTATCTAAAACTTCCCCCCCAAAAAAAATTTATATTCAATTTTTTATCAAAATTAAAAATATAGCTCTAAACAGAATATATCTTAATAGCTATCTGCAATAAAAAAAGATTCTATGAAAATATTTTTCTATTTGTAATAAATTTTAAATATAAATACTTAAAGATAAATTTTAAATATGTTTTTTCATATTTTAAATAATAGTTTAACTACTTAAACTTATTTTCTTTATATATAAAGTTTTATATTTAATAAATTTACAATTTTATTTATATTTTTCTATATATAAAAATCTACATTAATAAATAATTTTAAATATAAAGATATTTATACAATAAATTACTATAAATAAATATACATAAATATAAATTATTATTTATATACAAATAATAATAATATATAATATAAATTATATTATATATTATATATATAACTTATGTATAAAACATAAAAAATCAAAAAAATATAATACAATTTATCTTTTGTTTCTTATATATAAAATAATTATTCCATTAGTTAATAATGTTTTTGCTTTATTCACATATAGTCATAGAAAAAAATTCCTTTACTCCTTAACCATAGCGTGTTCCGATAGAAGGAATTACCTTTTTTAGGGTAATTTTTATTTAAAAATAACTAAGGAGAACTCCCCAAAAATGAACAAACAAAATTTAGAAAAAAAACCTAAGAAGAAATTGCAACGTGGACTACATAACCGACACATACAACTTATAGCCCTTGGTGGAGCGATTGGAACAGGTCTCTTCATGGGATCAGGAAAAACAATCAGTGTAGCAGGCCCCTCAATTCTACTCGTTTATGCAATTATTGGTTGTGCTCTATACTTTGTCATGCGTGCTATGGGAGAGTTATTGCTTTCTAATACACAATACCGATCTTTTATTGACTTCTCAACCGATCTTCTAGGGCCATGTGCCGGATTCTTTATCGGCTGGACATATTGGTTGTGTTGGATTGTCACTGGAACTGCTGAAATTATTGCTATTGTCACTTACACACACTTTTGGTGGCCTGAGCTCAATCCGTGGATTCCTGTTATAATTGGTCTTATGTCCTTTTTAATTCTTAACCTCGTCGCCGTAAAACTATTTGGCGAACTTGAGTTTTGGTTTGGTTTTATCAAAATCGTAGCAATTCTAGTCCTAATCGTTGTAGGATTTTATATGATCTTTACCGGTTTTGTCTCTCCAAACGGTACGGTTGCTTCTCTTAGCCATATATGGAACGGTGGGAATATTTTTCCGCGAGGAATTACAGGCTTTTTTGCTGGATTTCAAATTGTTATTTTTGCTTTTGTTGGCATTGAACTCGCTGGAACAGCTGCTGCTGAAGTAAAAGAGCCTCAAAAAGCTTTACCACAGGCTGTTAATTCAATACCAATCCGCATTGTATTCTTTTATATATTCTCTCTTCTTGTGATTATGTCTGTGACGCCGTGGGATCAAATCAGTCCAGAAAAAAGCCCATTTGTAACAATGTATGCACTTATTGGTATTCCAACTGCTGCAGGTTTGATGAACTTTGTTGTCCTCACAGCTGCCGCATCTTCAGCAAATAGTGGAATTTTTTCTACCAGCCGTATGATATATGGGCTAGCAACACAAAAAGGTGCTCCTAAATTTTTAGGAAAACTTTCTCGTAACCACGTTCCAGCCAACGCATTATTCTTTTCATGTATATGCATCTTATTTGGTTATGCCGTCGTATCGTTATCTCAAACACTCATAGCTGCTTTTACAATTGTTACGACAATTGCCGCAACTTTGTTTATATTTGTATGGTCTATCATTTTGATCAGCTATATCATCTATCGCCGCAATCGTCCTCTCCAGCATACTGTCTCTCCTTATAAAATGCCAGGAGGTGTTGTTATGTGTTGGGCGCTTCTTGTTTTCTTTGCATTCATTATCTATTTACTGTCATTAGAAGCTGACACTGCCATAGCTTTAAAATACACTCCAGCATGGTTCATATTTTTAGGAATTGTATACTTTCTTTTTGGGAAAAAGAATTATGCAAAAAATTAAAAAATAAAGCTTATATTACAAAAAACATATAAAAAAGGGTAACTAAAGTTACCCTTTTTTGATATTTATCTATAAAATTATAAAAGCTATTGACAAAATATCTCTGTAGAATCTTCAATTACGCTCTTTATCAACCAAAGCATTCGATTTTATCCAAGGCATCATAGAACGAAGTTTTTTACCAACTTCTTCAATAGGATGATTATCATTTAAACGCCGCATACTTTTAAAATGAGCAGCACCAGCTTTATATTCTTGAATCCAATTCGATGTAAATTTACCCGTTTGAATATCTTTCAATATACGTTTCATTTCTGCTCTGGTTTTATCCGTAATCACACGTGGACCAGACATATATTCACCCCATTCAGCTGTATTAGAAATCGAATAATTCATATTTGCAATGCCCCCTTCATACATGAGATCAACAATTAGTTTAACCTCATGCAAACACTCAAAATAAGCCATTTCCGGTGCATAACCTGCTTCCGTTAGTGTTTCATAACCTGCTCGAATCAATTCAACAAGACCACCACAAAGAACCGCTTGTTCACCAAAAAGATCAGTTTCGCACTCTTCTTTAAATGTTGTTTCAATCACCCCAGCACGTCCACCACCAAGTCCACATGCATAAGACAATGCTACATTATGTGCATGTCCTGAAGCATCTTGCGCCACCGCTATTAAACAAGGAACACCACAACCCCGTTGGTATTCATTACGAACTGTATGACCTGGACCTTTAGGAGCAATCATCACAATATCAACGTTTTTTTTAGGTTCAATCAAGCCAAAATGAATACTTAAACCATGAGCAAAAGCAATTGCTGCCCCGTCGCGTAAATGATCATGAATATGTTCCTTATAAATATCAGCTTGCAATTCATCTGGTGTTGCCATCATGATGAGATCTGCCCATTTTGCTGCTTCAGCAACACTCACCACTTCAAAACCATCGGCCATAGCCTTTTTAACTGTTTCCGACCCTGAACGCAAAGCTATTTGCACATTTTTAACACCGGAATCTTTCAAGTTTAAAGCGTGCGCACGCCCTTGAGAACCATAACCAACAATGGCTACTTTTTTCCCTTTAATGAGATTAACATCCGCATCACGATCATAATAAACACGCATAAAAAAATTCCTTCTTTCTCTATTTAAACTGGATTTCAGATTATTTTTATTAAATAAGAGACATTATCTTTAGTGCATCACACACTTATAAAGACAAAAAACACCGCTTATAAAAACACAGCAATTGAATAATTTTAAAGTTTACATATTGCATAGAAAAAACTGTAATCCCCAAACATTCCTAAAACATATACAGATCCCCAAATAACTTCAACTGCTATTCTACAAAAATAATAATTACACAAAATAAGATTTCTAAAGAAAATTTAGCTAATATTCTACTCTTCTATCGTGCAACAAAACGCTATATTCTAAAAATTAAGATACAATATACAATTTTTAACATGAACCAAATCAATATGGATAGCAAGAAAAATTACAAAATAACAAGTATTGTTTTAATACAACCTTCAAAAGCATATACAACAATATCTTTAGAATAATAGAGAGGATGTTTTTACTTTTTACGTTCTTTAATATCCACGCTTCTCACGCAAAAAAGAACACCCCCATACGGCCATTATGTTATCCATTTATGGCGCCTTATAAAAAAATTTTAATATGCTCGAGCCCTTTTCAAGAATCCCCTATAATAGTCTAAGATTTATTGCACACCACTCTCTTTACTTCATAAAGCTACAAGTCGATATCATCATTCTATTTAACAGCTCCTATTGCATTAAGCTTACTCATAAGGAGATTTTACGTTATACTATTTACAGATAACCCGAAAATGAGCTCAAATATCAAGAAAATTTGTGTATTGATCCATTAAAATCCTACGCACTCCTTTATAATGGAAATACTTTCAAAACCCTATTTCTTCTCCCTTCAAAGAAATTATAGTAAGTAGATTTGGTAAAATTTCCTCATAATGGATGGTATATCAAAAAGCATTTCATACCCTAAAAAACACAAAAAATAGAAAGCTACCAATAAACAGAGGAAAATAGAATATTTTATAATGTATGCTAATAGTGCTACTTATCTCAAACATGTATAAAATTGTTTTTTAAGATAAATTGACAAACCTCTATAAAAATTTCTCTTCCAATTTTTATAGAGAAAAAAAGATTACGATAATAATCGGATAAAACGCTGAACAGTCTCATGCATTCCATACTCCAACGCATCAGCAATAAGCCCATGGCCAATAGAAACTTCATCAAGCCAAGGAATCTTTTTGACAAGAGCAGGAAGATTCATAATTGTCAGATCATGCCCTGCATTCATACCTAACTGCAACTCTTTTGCTCTTCTTGCTGCTAAAACAAGTTTATTGAGCTCTTGAACTTGTTTTATTTTGTCCTGAAATGCACCACCGTAAGGTCCCGTGTAAAATTCCACACGATCAGCACCCATTGCTTTAGCAATATCAAGACCATCGACAGTAGGGTTAGCAAAAAGGGATACACGAATCTTTCTTTTTTTTAAATTCTGAATAATAGGTGCTAAAAATTCTGCATCATGAGCAAAATTCCAACCATGATCAGACGTTGACTGATCTGGATCATCAGGAACAAGGGTAATCTGATCCGCGTAGTTTTCAGCGATATCTAAAAATTGATCACTGGGATAACCTTCAATATTAAACTCAGCTGTAGGAAAAGCGTTCTTGATTAAACAGTATATATCTGGCAAATCCGCAAAACGAATATGCCTTTCATCAGGGCGTGGATGAACCGTCAAACCTGCTGCTCCAGCAGCAAGCGCTATATGCCCAATATTCGTTATACTTGGCCACGGAAGATTACGTCGATTACGCAAAACAGCAACAGCATTAAGATTAACCGAAAGTTTTACCGCCATGCCCATTTCCATTTTTTTATAGTGTGTAACAAGATAGAAAAAAGGCATTTTCCATCTGAAACTTAGATGATATACATATTTTTTTCTATCGAACAATCATTAAACGTTCTGCTGCGCGCGTAATTCCCGTATAAAGCCAGCGCGCATACATATCACGAAATGCAAAACTTTCATCAAACAAAACGACATTATTCCATTGAGAACCTTGCGCCTTATGAACCGTTAATGCATACCCATAATCAAAATCATCATATCGCTTTTTTAATTGCCATGAAATTTCTTGATCAGGGTTTTCAAACGCTGCTTTTAAAAGTTTAATCTTTGCTACCCCACGCTCACTTTCTTCTGGTTTAACAAGAAGATTAATACTCGGTTTAACTGTCTCCTTCTGTGAAGTCATCACCTTCCATAAAGAGCCATTCAACAAACCTTTAATAGGATCATTTCGCAAACACACCAGCTTATCTCCTGCTTGCGGATAATCTGCTGTAAATTCTTTTAACACACGCAAACGCTGATTATAAAGGTAGCGCGTACGATTAACCCCCACCAATACCTGATCAGCATCCAAAACCAATTGTTGATTGACCTCTTTACGTGTAACAACACAAGCTTCTCCATAGTCACCATAAGCAATATCGCGTCCTTCACGCACGTCCATAGCAAGACGTATAATCGGATTATCTCGCGCTTGCCGATGAATTTCTGAAAGAAGAAAATCTGGTTCTCCACTGGAAAAAAATCCTCCACCTGATATAGGAGGCAATTGGCCTGGATCACCAAGAACAAGAATTGGCGTCCGAAAACTCATTAAATCACGCGCCAATTTTTCATCGACCATCGAACACTCATCAACAATAATGAGTTTAGCTTGTGCAGCAGCACTTCTTCGATTTAATGTAAATGTTGGAGCGATAGACTTTTTTCCTGTTATTTCATCGGAAACTTCCTCTTCACCACGTGGACAATAAATCAGCGAATGAATCGTACAAGCATTGCTTGCACCTTTAGAACGTAAAACCTGCGCCGCCTTCCCTGTAAAAGCAGCAAACTGAACAGAACCATCAACTGTTTCTGCAAAATAGCGCGCAAGCGTCGTCTTACCCGTCCCCGCATAGCCAAAAAGGCGAAAAAGAGGAGAACGCCCTTCCTTCAACCACGCGGCAACAGCCTTCAATGCATTATCCTGTTCCCGTGAAAACTGCATAGCTTACCAACATAAGATTTGCATAAAAAGAGCAGTATTTTGAAAAAAAACGACTATCAAGAAAAAATTTTTTATTAAGAATTGCTGATACACGCCCATCTAACAACTTTCGTAGCACAATTATCAATTATTTACCCATTGCTTTTTCAAGATATTGTAACAATCTAAATTTTATCTATACATCGATCTTCTTGGTAACACTTTATGCGTATCAAATAAAATATCATTTTTTACAACAGTAACACCAACAATGGAAGATGCATATCTTAAATTTAAAATAACACCTCTATACGCTTTTTCTAACCCCAAAATTTAGAATGAGAAAAAGAGCATTGCAATTGCAAAACCCTCACTAGAAAAAATGTCCTTAACAGGATAAGAATAATGTAATTTTTGAACGCTATTTTACACAATCAATCAGCTTTCTTGCACATAAAAAATAAAGTACATCCACTATTACGAAATAATAATAAATATATCAAAAACCTTTTGGCAAAAATAGAAATAGCTCTCAACAAAACGACTTAATCCTATGATGATACACCTATAAGGTTCCTATTTCCCTCTTATCATGATTTTAATAAATTTACTCTTCATGCTACAAATATGTTATATCTCAACGAATAAAGAGAGACATCACGCTTATATGAAGCACGCTTTATCTCGCATAAATATGGAACTTTTTCTGTTTCAACAATAAAATATGGTTCGTAAGTATGGCCTTCTTGGTAGTCTATTATAAGAAAACTGGGACATGGTTTCATGTCCAGCGTAGCACTTCAGGTTCGTCCTCTAGAATATGAGAAAAGCGCAATTCTCCATCGACTGAGTCAAACTTTTTCTTTTTGTCGCAATGTTTTAAAGTTTATAAAAACTAACTGATTAATGCTATTCTTATTGCTAGAAATAACAAGACCTCTTTTTATCTATATAGATAATTGATTTTATATATCTTTTTTAAAGTACGGGACGCGTAAATAAAAGTTAGGGAATAGGATTTTCTAACATTTGTCTACAACAGTAGCATTTTCTTTTCTTTGCGCTTCG
>NZ_JBHIOG010000053.1:0-2521 GCF_042195435.1 Bartonella sp. CL162QHHD | reverse complement strand
TCATGTTCTGAACATGCGCGATATTGAACAGGGGCTTGATCAGATCAACCGTTTGAGTTCAGCGCACGCTCAAAGCGAACTTCTTCCAGGGCGTGAAGAAGGGAGCACCATTGTCAATATTAACAATCATCCCGATAAAACTTTCAAGGTTACTGTTTCTCATGACAATATGGGACAATCTTCCACGGGTTATGCGCGTTATAGTGCGGGCTTGAGGGTAGAAAATATTTTAGGGATGAATGATGCGTGGGATTTTAACTATCAGCGCAGTCAGACAGATTATTGGGGTGGGAGCAAGCAAGAAGGACATAGCAATAACATTTCAGCGAGTGTGAGTATTCCGTACGGTTATTGGACCTTTGGATTGAATGGCACTGTTTATAATTACCAAAGCATAATCCCTGGCAATTTTACCGATATTGAGACGACGGGGGATTCCAGTGAGTTGCACGCCAGTACAAGCAGAGTTCTTTACCGTGATGGTGTTTCCCTTACAACCTTGAATTTAGGTCTTTCTTATAAAAGAACCAACAATTACCTTCTTGGCAATAAGATTGAAGTGGGCAGCCGTCAATATAGCGTCGCCAATTTTGGGATTTCGCATTCGCGCCAGATGTTGGGGGGGACTTGGACCTTTGATGTGAGTTATTTGCAAGGGCTCCCTTTGTTTCATTCTGTCAAGAAGCACGATCCAGGGGCAGGGGATGCGGAGCCACAATTTGCCAAATTTACTGGTACGCTTAGTATCATGACGCCTTTTAAGGTAGGGGGCTTGGACTTTATACTGAGCAATCTTTTGAGTGGTCAATATTCACCGCATAATTTATTGGGTGCTGAACAGATTTCGTTGGGGGGCGCTTCCAATGTTCGTGGCACGCGTGAGAGTTTGCTTTTTGGCAATAACGGTTTTTTTAGCCGGAATGATTTGTTGTTGCGCACCATTCCGTGGAGCAATCACGCGACCTTTAAAAAAGTTTTTGGTGAACTTCGCCCTTATGTTGGTTTGGATTATGGGCGTGTGTTTTCGCAAGCTTTGTATGGGATTAAGAGTGACCAGCTTGCCGGTTGGACAGCAGGTGTCAAGCTTGCGGGAGGCATGGTCTCTCTTGATGCCAGTTATTCCAGTATTTTTTGGAGCACAGTTAAGCACAAAAAATCAGGAACATTTTTTATGACATTAACAATGGAACTTTAAGCATTTTTTATTGGGGAGTTAAAGTATGAGATATGAGAAGAGAGCAGAAAGAGTAGCTTTATTAGGTGTTTTAGTCTCCAGTACGATGCTCAAAAAGGTTTTATTTGGGGGACTTGGTTTTTCTTGTTTGTTAGCACCTTCAGCGTTACAGGCACAAATTACTGTGGATCCTAACGCTAATGCCGCCCATCGTCCAGATATAGTAGCAGCGCCCAATGGGGTTCCCTCGATTGATATTGTTACCCCCAATGGCAAGGGTTTATCACACAATAAATATAACGATTTTAATATTGGAAATCTAGGTGTGATTTGNAATAAATATAACGATTTTAATATTGGAAATCTAGGTGTGATTTGGAACAATCATGCGCAAGAAGTGGGGCAATCGCAGTTGGGGGGCATTATGCCGGGCAATCCGCATTTGCGCCTCACGGGTTCAGCGAAAGTGATTTTAAATGAAGTCACCAGCAGCAAGCGTAGTGCCTTGAATGGTCCAGGAGAGGTTTTTGGGAGCCCCGCCGATGTGATTATAGCCAATCCCAATGGGATAAGCTGTGATGGTTGCGGTTTTATCAATACGCCCCATGCGACCTTAACCACAGGTGTACCCGAAATTGATGCGAGCGGTTTTTTGAAAGGCTTTGAGGTGCGAGGTGGGGATATCACCTTTGGCGCCAAGGGAGCCAATTTTTTCTCTGGCCAAGGGGCTGTTGATATTGTCGATATTGTCTCACGCACGGTGCATTTTGAAGGAGCTGTTGCGGGCAGAGAAATTGGTGTGACAGCAGGGACGGGTCACTTTGATTATGCTTCTCGGCAGATGAAAGAACTGACCGATATTACTGGTAAACCAGAATATGCGATAGATGGTTCTGCTTTGGGGGCTCTACAAGCGGATCAGATTAAACTTGTGGCAACAGAAAAAGGTGTTGGGGTTCGTATGCGCCATGATATGGCAGCCAATGCGGGGCAGTTGCATCTTTCTGCTGACGGGAAAATCTCGTTGAAGAATGTTTTTGGTCATGGGGGCGTTGTCCTCAAATCGAAAAGCCAGAGCATATTGGCAAAACACATCACCTCGAAAAAGCATATTGATATTGCCGCCCATAAGGATGTGACGTTAGAAACGGTTGGCGCTGATGGTCATTTGAAGATAGAGGCGCAGGATGGGCTTTTATCGATTGCCGGTAAAGCAACCTCTGGGGGCAATATGGAGCTTTCTTCGCGCCAGACACTTCAAGTTTCAGGGCTAGGATCAGGCGCTGATATGGCTCTTGAATCGGGCGGAGACTTGAAGCTTGAGGGGATTGTTTTAGCGCAAGGGAA
>NZ_JBHIOG010000052.1:0-3995 GCF_042195435.1 Bartonella sp. CL162QHHD | reverse complement strand
TCTTATAATAACGCATATTCGAATATGTTGCAGGGGTCATCTGTTCTTAATGACTACAATCAACGCCTTGTTGATGCCAATCGTGAACGTTGGCTGGAACAAGACAATAGCGGCTGGAATAGATTGAATATGCTTATGAACGCCGGTCATGGCTTTGCAAGGAATTACGGCACGACAACAGGTAACAACACATCTTCTCTAATGCAAGGCAACGACCCTTGGAAGAATTTTGCGACAGTAGCAGGTCTTGCGACAAGTTTTATGGGTATTCCTGATATTTCTAAGCCTTTTGGCGCATTTTTAGGCAAAAAATTCGGTGTATAGGAAAGAAAGAAATGGAAAAAAGTTCTTGGTTCGATAACATTTCGCGTTTTTTTATTCCTCCTGATCAAGGTGAACATCCTTTAGTTAGAATGTCTAGAATAGGAGCAGATGGTTTAATACAACATAGTGCACATCTCCCACCTACAGTACAACGTGCTAGAAGAACATGGTCTACAGTTCAAGAAGAAAGAGAACGCCAAAAGCGTGAAGAGATCTATGGTCGAAAGCTATTAGGAATGGTTATTCCGAAGATTGGTGAGAGACCTATTGATAAAATGAATATGTTGCAGAAAGTAATACAGCAGCATCAAGGTCCTGCTACTCCTAGTGCAATTTCTATTGATAAACCGTTTGAGAGTGGTTCTCTTGCGCCTTCTCAAATAGGAACTATTGTTCCGGATGGAGTATATCATGAGAAGAAGGAACCTTATGTGGTTCCTGAAGCAGAAATACCATTTGGTGTTGGTAATCATCCACCACTCCCTAATGCACAGGAGATTAAACAACTTACGCCTATAGTAGAGGCAGCTTCAACACCACAGTCACAAACTTCTCCAGTAGATACTCGAACTGGTTTTGAAAAGTTTGTCCAGTCTGATTTTTATAAAAAGCTTCAAGATCTTTTTGCAGGTATGTCGGCAGCACCGTCAGGCGGTTCTGGGTGGGATGCGCTTGCAAGTGGTGTGAAGCATCTTAATGAAGGAGATAAGGAAAGAGGGCAGGTTAATCAGACCGTCGAATACCTAAAATCTAAAGGGTACAGTGAAGAAGAGGCGCGGTTCATGGCTGGGAATAAAGATGCATTGAATGCTTTTCTATTACAAAAAGTGAACGGCGGTTATGATGCTAGATCTAAAGAAGAAATGGACCGCCTACGAGAAACAATAGATCTTAAAAATAGTGAAGCTATCAGTAGTAATACACTCCATGACATTGAACGTTTTATGAATTATATAGAAGAGAATGGTGATTGGGCTACGGGAAATCTTGCTGATTGGCAAGCTTCTTTTAAGGTTCCTCAACACCGTGATATGCGTTCACTGCTTGATTCCATTAAAAACCGTATAGGTATTGACCGTTTAGAAACGATGAGACGGTATTCACGCAATGGTGCTTCTGGTTTTGGTAACCTTACAGAAAGAGAGCTTGATATCTTAAAGAGCTATTTAGGAGAGATAAAGTACGACTTGGGTCATGAAGAGCTCTTGTTTAGGTTGAAAAAAATCCATCAGATTTTGGCTAAGATGAAATTAGACGTATTGAAATTGCTAGAAGACAGCAGCATTGAATTAACGCAAGAGAGTGTTGATAAGGTTACCTCACAGTCGCATTCTAAAGCTCCACAGCAAGGACATAGTGCAAATGCGCCTGTAGTAAAAAGTGCAGAAGAAATTGAAGCCTTACCGAAAGGAGCAGATTTTATTGTTATTGATGCCGATGGTAAAAGAATGACTATAAGAAAATAGGTTGTGTTTCATGTCTGAACTTAAGAATTATGATAAGTCACTTCTTCCTGAATGGGCTAGAAAGTATAAGGTTATTGGTATTGCTGAAGATGTTCAAAAGGAAACAAATTATCCTGAACTTAAGGATTATGATAAATCACGTCTCCCTGAGTGGGCTAGGAAATATAAAGTAATTGGTCCAGTTCAAGATATTCCAAATACTCAAGAAACATTCAAAGATTTTGCATTTGATGATAAAGATCTTACGTGGTGGGATGCTGTTAGAAGCCATGGTACATCTGGTCTTACAGCAGGGTACAGTGATGAGATACAAGCGGCGAATGAAGCAGGTTTTACGGATTATTGGCGTGGTGATAAGAAAGCAGTAGAGGTTTATAACAGAAGAGTAGCCAAGGAACGCGCTTACCAAAAAGCCTTGGAAGAGAAATATCCATGGTTGTCTTCTGGTGCTTATATTGCTGGTTCGATTTTACCAACATTAGCATCTTTGGGTATTCCCGCATTAAATTTTTTGCGAGCAGGCTCGACTTTAGGAAGTTTAGGTAGGGGAGCTATTGTTGGGGCAGGTTCTGGAGCTTTACATGGTTCTGGTGCAGGAAAAGGTTACAATGATACGGTGAATTCGGCATTAGCCGGTGGTGTTGGTGGGGCAGTTTTGACGCCGGTTGCTGCTTTAGGAGGTATGGGTATTTCTAAGGCAGTTCGTAGTTTAGGAAATGCTTTAAAGTCACCTCCTGTCGTGAGGAATTATTTTAATCCTGCTCGTAAAGAGGTTTCAAATAAAGCTTTGCGAGAAGTTGCCAAGCAACTTTACGATAATAAAACCCAAAAGATCACGGAACGTCTTAGCTCAGAACCTCAGGAAGTATTTTTGACAGATATTAATGAAAAACTACGACAGACTTTGTGGAATGCGTCTAAAACAAATGAAGATGTTTATAATCTCTTGAAACAAGCGCATGAGAAAAGATTAGGCGGTTCTGTTCAACGTCTTGATGATATGATGGAGCAGACGATTGTTCCATACCAGCATAGCGATATTTTAAGCAGGACACTTAAACGGCAAGGGAAAGAGGCTCATGATCATCTCTATGAACAAGCGAAGCAAATTCCAATAGGAAAAGAACATTATCCAGCTCTTAATAATTTTTTTGAGAATAAAGGGTTTCAAAGAGCTCTCAAAGAAGCTGTTAAGACTTTAGAGGAACACCCCCTCAGTATAAATCCTAGACGATTTTATAATAGAAAGTTTAGCAGTATAAACTATAAACCTACGATAGAGTTATTAGATCAAACCAAGAAGTCTCTTGATGATTTAATCGAAAAGAGTAAGAAACATGGCGATAACCAGAAGGTTTTAGGATACGAAATCCTCAAACAAGATTTAGTAAAAATAATGGATCAAATCTCTCCTACTTATCAAGCAGCGCGTGGTAGTGCAGCAAAATTCAAAAATTTTGCAGATAGTTTTGAGAAGGGTAGACAAGCTTTAGGCACGAAACTTGAAAAGAGTATTGAAAGGGATGCAGTTAAGGAAAATCTTTCTAAAGGGAATTGGACAAAACAAAATAATACCTATCAGATGGGCATGAGAGATGCATTAGATGATTTACTCAGAAAAAATGATGACCCTATTAATGAATTTTCTAAACTTTTAAAACAAAATCTTGCGTCTGAGAATCTTGAAAGGACCATAGGACCGGAACGGTTTTCTACTTTTAAAAAGGCAGTAGATCAGGAGCAATTCTATTCTGATGCAGCAAAAGAGGCTTTTAGCAAATTTGAAGGCACTCCTGAGTTTTCTGTTTTTGATGGAATTAATTTTTCAAATTTTTTGCATTGGCCAACTGAATCTCTAAAATTAGCACGAAACATATTTTTCCACCCGAATGCTCCAGAGGCGCTACGGGCAAGACAAGAGCTAGAGCGCGGTATAGCGAAGTTAGCAACTTTTGGCGTTAAAGGAATGGAGCGCAATGAAATTGCCAAATTGATTCAAAGTGCTTTGAAGTGGCATAAAGCCGGTGTGATAACGGATGAAGGCTTGAAGATTGTTTCTAGAGCTGTAGCAAAAGGGTTAGGTCCTAGTGCTTCAATAGAGTATGCGAAATGACCCGTTCTAGTCCTTCTGTTAATCAAGCGATACGGCAAACGGCAGCGCGATATGGTTTGCCAGAGAGCTATTTGTACCGTGTTGCGCAAGTG
>NZ_JBHIOG010000051.1:0-2257 GCF_042195435.1 Bartonella sp. CL162QHHD | reverse complement strand
TCTTTAAAGCATGGTTTGAGTTTTAATTTAGATGATGAGATTGCGGGGATCACAGCGGCAGGACGTGATTCTGATGATGAGTTGGCAATAAAGGCTTTTGCGAAGGGGCTTTACAACTATTGGACTGGAGATAAGAAAACCATAGAAAAATATGAGAAAGAAGCTAATAGAATACGTGATTATTATCGTAGGATGAGTGATCAACATTATTGGACTTCTTTTGCTGGAAATGCTTTAGGGTCGGCAATTCCTTCCCTTGCGACTTTAGGAGGAGGATTGTTAGCCTCAGGAGCACGCTTTGTAGCGCCTACACTTGCAAGGAATGTGGCGGGGTCAAAATTAGGTCAAGCCTTTTTGAAAGCAGGTCAGTTACCCCCAAGTCGATTTGCAAGTCCATTTTTAGGCATCACGAACAAAACAACATTACCTCATTTGCTTAAAGTAGGAGCGGCATCTGGTGCATTACATGGCGCAGGAGAAGGCGAAGGGCTTGGTAATACACTTACAAGTACGTTATCTGGTGCAGGTTTAGGAGCGGGCGGGGCATTGGTTGGAAGTGCTTTAGGTCATTTGGCTGGTTATCCGGTAAGCGGAATACGAAGACTTTTTTCTCCTTCTCATAAGGAAGGTGTTGCAACAGACACGTTAAGAGCAATCAGTAAACATTTAGGTAAGGAGGCTTCTGAAGAGCTAGGAAACTCTTTTAAGAATGCAGTTCCTACCGATTACGTAGCTGATCATAGTCCTTTTTTACAGGATCTTGTTTTTGATATCGCGAAAAGAAATCAAGGAGCTTATCTTGATTTGACTAAAAGAGCTGGGCAGAGAGCGCTGGGAGGAGGGGAGCGTATTCATCAAGCTGCTGATGAACACTTTGTTCCTCGTCAAAATGTCACAGGTTTAAAAGATGATCTTATCGCGAGTAGAGAAGCAGAATCACATACTCTTTACGAAATAGCCAAGAAAACGCCGATAGGAGAAAAATATTATGGGGCTCTTAATGATTTAATGAAGCGTCCATACTTCAAACAAGCTTATGATGAAGGACTAAAGCGGTTTATTACGGATGGCAACAACGTTAGTCCGTTTTCTTCTCAAAAATTTAGTCTCCTTAAGGAGAAACCAAACATGGGGGCTCTTCATAAGACTAAAGAGGTTGTCGATTTAATGATAAGGACCGAAAAGAGACAAGGAGATAATAGCCAAGTTCGCAGTTTAGTTGGTATCAAGAAAAAATTATTAGAGCTTATGGATGATATATCGTCTGAATATAAGAAGGGACGGGCATTATATCATCAATATAGTTCAGATGTAGATGCTATGGGCGAAGGAGAAAAAGTCCTTAGAAAGTCGGTTAATAAGGATAAATTCAGTAAAATTTTTGATGAATTACCAGAGGGACAACAAGAATACTTTAAAAAGGGATCAAGAGCAAAACTTTTACAAGGCATGGGTCAAACAAAAGATGAAGTGTCCAAGGCAAAGGAGATTTTTGGTACAAATGATCTATATGAACGATTTGCGAAGACTTATGGAGCAGATAAAGCTTCTGCTGTTAAGAAGGTTGTCGATAGAGAAGCTAATTATGCAGATTTTTATAACAGAATACCCAATCGTGTAGCGAATGAAAAGATCTCTTTTACGCATAATGTCAGTATGCCAACGGGTAAACATGATGCAGCTGTACAATTAGCAAAAGCTGCTGGGAAGGCAGCTTGGATTCCTTTCAAAGAGGCGGCGTTTAGAGAGCGTCAACGGATTGAAAAGGATGTTGTCAAATTGTTAACAGGGGGGACACAGATTAAGAATGATCAAATTGTAGCTCTCATTCAACGCATGGTAAACGCGCATCATAAGGGATATGCGACAAAAGAATGGTTCAAAAAGCTTTCTGCTGCTTTGTTTGGAGGTGGGGGAAAAGCCTCAACGGAGGAGTTGAATTTATTGAGTGCATTTGAGTAAGGGAGGAGATTAGGCTATGACCCGTTATAGTCCTGCTGTTAATCAAGCGATACGGCAAACGGCAGCGCGATATGGTTTGCCAGAGAGCTATTTGTACCGTGTTGCGCAAGTGGAAAGTGGAGGCAATCCCAATGCAAGGAATCCCCGCTCTTCTGCTGGTGGGTTGTATCAATTTATAGACAGCACCGCCAAACAATATGGTTTGCAGGATCGTTTTGACCCCATGCAAGCGGCAGATGCCATGGGGCGGTTGACGCTTGATAATCGCAATCATTTAAGCCGCCTTTTGGGAAGA
>NZ_JBHIOG010000050.1:0-100903 GCF_042195435.1 Bartonella sp. CL162QHHD | reverse complement strand
GAGATGATTAGCGAAGCGCAAAGAAAAGAAAATGCTACTGTTGTAGACAAATGTTAGAAAATCCTATTCCCTAACTTTTATCCACATATCCCGTACTTTAAAAAAGATATATAAAATCAATAGACTGTGTACAGTAAAAAGAAACATGGTACGCCCAAGGGGAATCGAACCCCTGTTTCCGCCGTGAAAGGGCGATGTCCTAACCGCTAGACGATGGGCGCAAACCAATGATGAGGCTTATAGAGAGGATCTTTTTACTTCGCAAGCCCTCTGTGTCATTTTTTTTGAAAAAAGTGTGTTTTATTGAATAATTTTTGAGAAACTCTTGTTTGAATCATCTTATTTTCTAAGATTTTTTGTAGAAAAAATGTAAAGTTATCATCATTGATAGAAAGTTTTGATGTGGGTATCATCTCAGCAAATGATATTTGCATTTATTTTCAGTTTGAAAAGTAGGCAAAAATGATCAAAACAGCATTTTAAATGTATTTATTTTTTACATATTTTATCGTTTGTTATCTTTGTTGTCACATGAGAATATTATTTAACTTGCTTGAAAGAGCCTTTATACGGAAGATTTCTCATTTGAGCTTATCATAAAGCAAAAACTGTATAATTTATAAAGTAGAAATACAATATTTATTACCAAATAAACAAATAATACCAATCATACAAAAGTTTTTTTATGAATAATCCATAGATTACTTACAATTTAACAAAATATAAATAGATATCTGTATAATAAAAATGAAAATATTAAATCAATTTTTATAGAATATATTAAAAATATTTTTTATATTTACTTTTACATGTCTGTAAGAAATTTAAGATTAAAAACCCTTCATTTGCTCTTTTATATATTGAGAAGGTTCTTGATTTGAAAATGAATTAGCGTGGATAAAGGGTAGATTGAGTTTTTTTTCATTTCAATTCGCTAGTTTTTTAAAGAGGTGGCAATAAGTTGAGATAAAATATTCAAATTTTGAAACTTTATTCTCTATATTTATAATATTTCAGAATTATGGTGTGCGCATATTAAGTTTTGTTTTTTACTTTAATGTAAGGTTCTATTTTGATATATGAGTGCGTTAAGATTTTGCATTAAAGATTTATATTTAAAGCTATGGAATGGTAGGAAGAAATGTGTTATTATGTACTGATCTACTTTATTTTATCCATTCTCTTAATTTATCATATAAAAGAATGTTTTTTGTTCCATACTTGTTGATTTAGAAGAGATGTTTTATTCTTTCTTACTAAGTCTTCAATATTCTTTAACTTGTTATTGATTATTTTTTAGAACTTTTCTTTATGGAAACTTGCATTTATCAGTTTTACAGATTTTCATTCTGAATTAAATATTTTATAAAGATTCTGAAATCTTTGAAGACAATAAATATTATATTTTTAGGAATGTTGATTGAACAAGCGGGGATAATTCTATTGGAAAAAATGAAGTGAATAGAGCGGGGTATTTCTTTTGTTCTTATGGATGTAAATATTCTTTGTGTTGATTGGCACATCATTTAAACGATTTTTCAATGAAGATAGGGATCAGTGGTTAATAATGGCAGAAGCTTTAAAAGTTGGTGTTGCGGGACTTGGTACGGTTGGTACTTCAGTTGTTCGAGCTCTATGTGAAAAAGCGAATAGTTTAGCTTGTCAATGTGGGCGATTCATCAAAGTTGTTGCTGTTAGTGCGCGCGATAAAGGCCGCAATCGTGGACTTGATCTCAGTGATATAAAATGGTTTGATTCACCTGTGGAGTTGGCTGCTTCTGATGAGATTGATGTTTTTGTAGAGTTAATTGGTGGTGAATTGGATGTGGTGTATACCGCTGTTAAGAGAGCGCTTGAGGCGGGACGTCATGTTGTAACAGCCAATAAAGCTCTTCTTGCTCGACATGGAGTAGAGCTGGCTATAATTGCAGAAAAAAAAGGTGTTTTTCTTCATTTTGAAGCAGCTGTTGCAGGGGGGATTCCTGTCATCAAAGCGATGAGAGAATCACTTGTTAGTAATCGCATATCGCGAATTTATGGTATTCTCAATGGAACCTGTAATTATATATTAACACGCATGTTTACGGAAGGTCTTTCATTTAAAGATTGTTTAGCAGATGCACAGAGACTTGGGTATGCTGAAGCAGATCCAACTTTTGATATTGAGGGAAATGATACTGCTCATAAATTAGCTTTGTTGACAAGCTTGGCATTTGGAACAGCTATTTCGTTAGATGATGTTTATGTTGAAGGAATTCATAATATTTCGCAAATTGATATTCGAGCAGCTGATGAATTGGGGTATCGGATTAAGCTTTTAGGGGTTGCATTAAAAACGGATTCTGGAATAGAGCAACGCGTTCATCCAACAATGGTACCAGCATCCTCAATGATTGCACAGATAAATGGTGTAACCAATGCTCTTTCTATTCAAAGTGATTTATTAGGTGAATTACTGTTTTCTGGTCCTGGCGCTGGAGGAAAGGCAACAGCATCAGCCGTTATTGGTGATTTGGCTGATATAGCAAAAGCGCGTTCTGGTTTTCAGTATGCACCTGTTTTAAGACGCCCAGCATTAGAACTTGCTCCTCATAAAAAAGCACGTATTTCGCATCATGCAGGTGGTTATTTTATTCGTTTAAATGTTCATGATCGTACTGGTGTTTTTGCCGCGGTCGCAAGGCATATGGCTGATAATCACATCTCATTGGAGTCGATTGTTCAAAGATCTTTTGTAGAAGATCAAATTGAAAAAACAATTATTTTAATTACGCATGAAACAACAGAGGTGAATGTACGACAGGCACTTGCAGAAATTGAAAAAGATGGACATCTTGTTGCAAAATCTCAATTTATT
Source organism: Bartonella sp. CL162QHHD (assembly GCF_042195435.1). Taxonomy (NCBI): domain Bacteria; kingdom Pseudomonadati; phylum Pseudomonadota; class Alphaproteobacteria; order Hyphomicrobiales; family Bartonellaceae; genus Bartonella; species Bartonella sp. CL162QHHD. The sequence goes on along the minus strand of NZ_JBHIOG010000050.1, from coordinate 98,046 downwards.
CGTATTGAACCTATGGCAAAGAATTGAGAACTTTCTTGATAATAAAAAAAGCACGCTTGAGCTCTTTTATCTCTTGTGGAAAATTTTCATCTTTGCCAAAAAACTTTATTCTTAGTATTTAATAAGGACTCATATTTTTCTGGTATTCATTCGGTAGGATTTTTTCATATGCCCACAACTCAGAAGATTTTAAATGGACTTGATCGTATTTTGACGCTTGAATTGGTGCGTGTTACTGAACGTGCTGCTGTTGCTGCTGCACGCTGGCGCGGACGTGGCGATGAAAAGGCAGCGGATCAGGCTGCTGTAGATGCAATGCGGCAAGAACTTAATCGATTGCCTATTGATGGTACAGTGGTGATTGGTGAAGGTGAGCGGGATGAAGCGCCTATGCTTTATATTGGAGAAAAAGTGGGTCTTCAAAGTGGATTGGCGATCGATATTGCACTTGATCCACTAGAGGGTACAACACTTTGTGCTAAAAATATTGCTAATTCTTTGGCAGTAGTTGCAATTGCTGAAAAGGGTAATCTCCTTTACGCTCCTGATGTTTATATGAACAAAATTGCTATTGGTCCTGGTTATCCAAAGGGAATAGTCGATATAGATGCTTGTCCTACCGATAATATACATGCTCTTGCGAAGGCTAAAGGAGTGGCTGTTAATCAGATTGTTGTTTGTATTATGGATAGACCTCGTCATGAAAAATTGGTTGATGAAGTACGAGCGACAGGGGCGTCGATTCGCTTGATTGGGGATGGAGATGTGGCTGCTGTTATTGATACAACTGATCCAGAAGAAACAGGTATTGATATCTATATGGGGATTGGTGGAGCACCTGAAGGTGTTTTAGCTTCTGCTGCTTTGCGCTGCATTGGAGGACAGATGCAAGGTCGTTTGCTGCTTGATACAGAAGAGAAAATTGCTCGTGCAGCTAAAATGGGGATTAGTGATCCCAATAAGGTTTATACAATGGAAGAAATGGCAAAGGGTGATGTTTTGTTTTCAGCAACAGGGGTGACAGATGGTAATATGCTTTCTGGTGTTAAATTTACACCTCACTACATTCAAACGGAAACTCTCGTAATGCGCTCCCATACGGGTACAGTTCGTAATATTAAAGCACAGCATAGAGATCATTCAAAATTTGATTAATGTTTTCTTTTTTATCACTAAAAATAAAAGGAGTTTTTTTAGGAAATACGCTCCCATGGAGCTACTTTCATGGAAGCGTTTATAGATATGGGAATACCCTTAATATTATGAGAGCTGCACAGAATGCACCCAGCCATTTTTATCTTCTATGTTCCCTTTTTGAATGCCAACCAATTGTGTACGAAGCTGCTTTGTGACTTCTCCAACTGTTTCATTTCCAATAATAAATTCTCCTCCTTTATATCTAAAACGACCAATTGATGTGACAACGGCAGCTGTACCACAAGCAAAGGATTCTTTAAGGTGTCCACTCTTTGCATCTTCTTGAAGCGCTGCAAAAGAATAAGGACGCTCTTCTATTTTTAATCCCATTTGTTTTGCCAACTCTAAGAGTGAATGACGTGTTATTCCTGGAAGGATAGTTCCATTAAGTGGGGGGGTTACAAGTGTATTATTGTCCATAATAAAGCAGACATTCATACCACCAAGTTCTTCAATCCATTTATGTTCAATCATATCAAGAAAGAGTACTTGGCTACAATTGTTTTCAGTTGCACTTTTTTGTGCAAGTAAGCTTGCTGCATAGTTTCCACCACATTTGGCAGCCCCTGTTCCTCTTGGACCGGCACGACTATAATCTGTTTCAATCCAGACGCTGACAGATTTTTCTTCTCCTTTGAAATAGGATTCAACTGGAGAGGCTATGATACAAAAAAGATATTCTTGAGAAGGGCGGACTCCCAAAAAGTTTTCATTGCCAAACATAAATGGACGGATATAGAGGCTAGCGTTGGGCTGATCAGAAACCCATTTTTGATCAATCTTTACTAATTGATGAACGGCATCCAGAAAAATATCTTTTGGCAATTCTGGCATAGCTAAACGCCTCGCTGATTCTATAAAGCGTTGTGCATTGGCATCAGGACGGAAGAGCAAGATGCGCCCATCTTTTGCACGATATGCTTTTAAACCCTCAAAAATTTCCTGTCCGTAATGTAAAACGGTACTTGCAGGGTTAATTTCTAAAGCTTTGTATTGAGAGATGATAGCATTGTGCCAGCCTTTGTCTTCAGTCCATTGAATAGTACACATGTGGTCTGTAAAAAATTGCCCAAAACCGGGACTTTTTAAAATTTCTTCATATTTTTCTTCTGACAGAGGAGATGGGTGTTTTTCTATTTTAAAGGGAAGCGATGATATGGGAGATTTCATAAAAAACCTTTTGAGTATGTTTCATTTTTATTAATAAAAATAATGAAATATTTTGGTTATAACTCTATTATTAACAAAACCTTTGTGTCAATGTTTTATTATAGAATAAAAATGGGTTTATTATAGAATTCAAAGGCTAAGGTAGGGTAGATATTTTAATTCTATCCTCGCCTCTTTTTCTCAACTTTATGAAGTAAGCTGGAACTTTTGTCTATAATTATCGTTTTCTCATAATAAGTATCTGAATAATTTCATATATGCATATTTTCTAGAAATTTAAAGGTAAGGGAATTGAGAAAAGGAATCCACTATGATTGATAAAAATTATCACACATATGAAGAACGTATGGCCGCAGAAAGAAAAGGTCGTGAACAACGTGTTTCAATCGCTAAGGGTATTTTTGCTATTCTTCTTGCGATGGTTATTATTTGGTTTATTTTTGGTTTTTTAGGATCTTTTTTTGCAAAATCTCCTGAACATAGTTCGAGTTATAATACTCCAGAAACAAGCCAAAGTGTAACAACGCCCAAAAAAGATTTAAATTCGCTTCCTCCTGTACCTTATACCTATAAGGGTACGGAGTGATTTTTTCATAAATATAATCTTTTAGATAGGGCGAAAATCGACGTAGATTAAGGAATAAAGTCAGCACAAAGACATAAAAAGATTGGAACGATTTTAATTTCTGAAGTTTTTGATAAGTAATTAAATGGTATGAAAATAAATCATGCAACGGTTTTAACAACCGTTGCATGTTTGGTTTAGCGTGTGATGAAGCAGCTTCCACCAGAACTTTTAATGGATTCACAAAGGATTATGGCTTCATTACGGTCTTGCGCTTGAATCCGAACACGGTAATAAGTACCTTTTCCTGGTATAAAAGCGGATTGAATATTTAAAGAACGGGCGCCAATAAGGAATCCAAATTTAGATTTCATATTTTTTAAAGAATTTCTAGCGAGCTCATGCGTTGGTTGAGATGCAAGTTGTACGTAATAACTTTCTGAATTTTGTGCTGCGACTCTGTTTGGTGATGTGGAGCGAGACGCGGCTGGTGTTTCAACTTGTGTATTTCTTTCTGCATGAGAAGGAATAGGGATAAATTTTTCTTCAATATTTGAGCTAGAATTATTTTCTGCAATTATTTTATCAATATTATTTTTGAGATCATGATCTCTTTCTTGGTCGTTTATATCAGAATCATGCGACGAAACAAGGGACGAATCTTGAAGTTCATTAGAAGCTTGATCAATGCTTTCTTCAGATTGAGCAGCAGTTTTGCTGTTTGTTTGATGCGCGGGGGCTAGTGTAACTGTACCATCTTGATTGACAATAACAGTTTGTACTTCTCGCATTGGAATAGTATGGTTTATAGCTTCTGTGACTGCATCTTCAACATCAGATTCATTTAAAGACGATGAGGAAACGTTTGAAGATTCTTCAGGGTTTAATTCTTTTAAATTTTCAGGTTGTTCAGAGTTATCAATAAGAAATTGTTGTGTATTTTCTTGTTTCTCATTTTGTTCAGTTGTTTGTTTATAGATATCTAAATTATGTGCAACATCATTTTTCGTTTCAGTTGTTTCTGGTTTGAATTTAAAAGGCGTATTATCAGCGTGGATAATGACCGTTTCTTCATTTTTTTGTGATGGCATAAAAAAGTGAGAATAACCTGCAAATCCAATTCCTATTAAAATAAGTATAAAAAAACCTTTAATGAAAGTTTTACCAAAAATAAAACTTTTTAAGGGAGGAGGAGCTGATGGATGCGTGGGAACCTCATCTGAGCTTGTGTATGATGAATTCTCGCTAAAAGAGGGAAAATTATATTCCATATTGGCAGAAGAAGAATAGTCGGAATTTTGTTCTTTAGAGTTTATATAAACACCTTCTTTTGAATTTTGCATAGACTGATGAAAAACTTCACTAAAAACTTCATTCTTCTGTTGTTTTTGAGAAAAATTATCTGTTGGAACATTTCCTACATTGAGTACATCAGCAAATTCTTCTTCTAAACCACCATTAGTTGGCACATCATATTCTGGCGCTTCATACGGGACTTCTGGAACCATAATAGGACCAGTTTTTTCTACGATTTCCTCTGAAAATTTATAAGTATCAACATTGGGGGGGGGAGTATCTCTGTGCGTATAGTTATGGGCAAAAAAGCCATCCGTTTGTTTTGTATTTAAAGAGGGTGATGAGGAAAGAAACTCATCTAAATTATTTTCATTATATGAAATTTCTCTATTTGGGTTAGAGGCACCTTCGGCATTATTGATGTATCGGGCTCGAGCCTCATCATATATCGGAACTTTTTCGCTATAAGTTTCTTGTTGTGAGGGGGGGGCTTCAAAAAAATGGGGATAATTGGTTGTATGATCTTCTTGTGAAGCCCCCTTTAAATAAGATTGTCTATCAACTGGTGGAGAATCTAAAGGTGAGGAGAAGGTACTTGTTGTTTGATTTCTTGCAGTGTTTTGTCTTTCTGACACAAGATTAGAAGATGAGAAAAACTCATTTTCCTCTGTAGAAGAGGAGGCATCAGGATAATCTTTTTTAATCCAATTTTCTTGATCAGCTGAAATTTTATAGGGATGGTTTATAGGAGTGTCATAGAGGTTTGGATTGTCATCATAAGTTTTTTGTATATTCGTAGTCTCAGGTTGTTGTGAATTTATTTGTGAAAAACGATTGGTTTGTTCAACATCTTCTGGCATCTCTCTCTTATTTTCACGCCTTTCAGATTTATCAAAAAAGAAATTTTCTGATTCTGATTGTGACATAAGATTACTTTTTTCAAGAAAAGGATCAGCACTGGTTGCTGTTGTTTTCTGTTGATGTGATTGATTCTTTGGGATTGGTAATGGAGAAAGCTCATCTAAAATTTGTTCTTCATCATGACTGCTAGGTGAAGAATATTTCTCTTCAGATAAATTATTTTGTTTTGAATGGTTGAAAGAAGCAGCTTGTGCAATATTTGAGGCTGTTGCGTTGCTGGTTGCATACAAGTCCCATTGTTTTTTTTGATCATCAAACGGTAAGTCATGTGCTAAATTATTTTCAAGTTCCTCTTCTAGAAAGGACAAATCAAAATCATCATCATGAGATGATATTTCGGGGTGAGATGTTGATCGATCTGTTTTTAAAGAAGATTGCTCATTTTGGTTTCCGCTTTGTTTGTGCGGATTAAAAATGCGCGTAAGCCTTTCTAAAGGATCATGGTGTTCATGATCGTGTTTTGTTTCGTGTAGATTTTTGCGATCGTTATCGCTCATAGCTTTTCTCACATGGTGGTTTGCACTTACGTGCAATCAATGGTTGATTTTGATTTGTTATATTAAAATTATAAATTTTCCCCCTCTCATGCAATGATACATGAAAAAGTTTATCAATAGAGTACCTATTGTATGTATTTATAGAACTTTTTCAACGCATTTCTATGGGTGCTTCGACTCCTATGATGGTAAGCCCTGATGATAAAATATTGATAACAGCTTGTATCAATCCTAATCTTGCAAAGGATAACTCTTTATCATCAGGTTGAATAAAGCGTAAATTGAGATTTTCACTCCCTTTATTCCAATGGGTGTGAAAATTGGAGGCAAGGTCATAAAGATAAAACGCTAATCGATGCGGTTCCTTATGAACTACGGCCTGTTCAATGATACGTGGATATTCAGAAAGTTTGCGTATTAACAATATTTCATGGTCATCTGTTAATCGATGAAGATGGGCAATCAATGTATCATTTGAAAAGCTTTTAATATGAAGCGCTTCTTGTGCTTGACGAAAGACTGAGTGACAACGTGCACTTGCATATTGTACGTAAAAGATGGGGTTATCTTTTGATTGTTCTGTTACTTTTGCAAAATCAAAATCAAGAGGTGCTTCACACTTACGGTATAGCATCATAAAACGCACAGGATCACGCCCAACCTCTTCGACAACATCCCGTAGAGTGACAAAAGATCCTGCTCTTTTTGACATGCGTACAGGATGACCGTTGCGAAAAAGTTTTACCAATTGACACAAGAAGACACTTAATTTAGCCTTATCCCCAGAAATTGCTTTTGCCATTGCCTCCAGCCGCTTTACATAGCCAGCATGGTCTGCGCCTAGAATATAAATCATTTCATCAAAATGACGATTAAATTTATCCCGAAAATAAGCAACATCAGCAGCAAAATAAGTGTAAGAACCGTCAGATTTGACTAAAACACGGTCTTGGTCATCACCGACATTTGTTGAACGGAACAAAGTTTGTTCGCTTGGTTCCCAGTCTTCTGTATTTTGTCCCTTGGGAGGGGGGAGTTTTCCTTTGTAGATATAACCATTTAAAGTGAGGTCGTTGATGGTGTTACGAATGGCGCGTGCATTATCAGCATAAAGCATTCGCTCAGAGAAAAAGATATCATGATAAATATTAAGAGCAGCCAAATCTTCGCGAATCATGGACATCATTGCATGAATTGCACGTTCTTTCACAAGAGATAAGGCTTCATCTTTATCCATCGTGAGGAGTTGGTCACCAAACTCTTGAGCAAGCGATTGACCCAATGGTATCAAGTATTCTCCAGGATAGAGTCCTTCTGGAATTTCATTAATTTTTTGCCCAAGAGCCTCACGATAGCGCAATAGTACAGAATGGGCGAGGACTTCGATTTGTTGACCAGCATCATTGATATAATATTCTTTTGTAATGTTATAGCCCGTAAATTGCAGCAAATTGGAGAGAACATCCCCAACAACCGCTCCGCGGCAGTGTCCTACATGCATTGGTCCTGTCGGATTTGCTGAGACATATTCAACATTGATGCGTTTTCCTTGTCCCATTGGAATACGACCATAAGAAGTGCCTAATTCAAGCATGGATTTTATAGCATCTTGCCAAAATAATTTTGTAAGCTTTATGTTTATAAAACCAGGACCGGCAACATCTATATTTTCGATAGAGGGATCATTTTTAAGAAGTTCTATGATTTTATCTGCAAGTGCACGTGGATTGATTCCAATAGATTTTGCAAGCACCATAGCAGCATTGGTTGATAAATGACCATGGGAGGAATCACGTGGAGGATCAACAGTGATTTTTGATAAATCTAGATCTTCTCCATTTTTTCCTTTTAGATCAGATAATTCAATTGATCTCTTAATTTTTTTTTCGAAGTTTTTAAAGATATTCATATTTAGCTTCCATGATGATGCCAAAAGCCATTAAACGAAATTATCTGTATGGTCAAATAAACGGTGATATTCACGTAGAGCGTAGTGATCTGTCATGCCTGAAAGAAAGTCAGCAATCAAACGTGCTAACTCTTGATTTTTTAAGTGCACTGTTTTGCTCTGCCAACTTTCAGGCATTGTATTTGGATTTTCATAATAACAATTGAATAATTTTTGTACAATGCATTTTGCTGCATTGCGACGACTAAGAACTTGTTCATGATAGTAAAGATTTTTAAATAAAAAGTTTTTTAGTTCTTTTTCATAAACGGTCATTGTTGGTGAAAAGGTGACAATAGTTTGTTTTGCTTGGTGAATATCGTTTATGCTTGTTGGTTTGATGCGTGCTAAATTTTTTTGTGACTGTTTGATAACATCTTCAACCATGGTTGTTATTTGTCTTCGTACAAGTGTGTAACCGCGACGCGTTTGGTCGAGATGGGGATGCTCATCTGTTATATCTTTTAATATTGCTGCTGTTAGTGAAACATGTTCAAATTGATCGAGTGTTAAAAATTGCGAACGTAGACCATCATCAATATCATGCGCATTGTATGCGATATCATCTGCAATAGCAGCACATTGCGCTTCTAGTCCTGCAAAACAATCGAGTGCAAGGTCTTGCTTTGCATTGTATTGTAAAATATCGATAGGAACCTCCTTATTCTTCGCGTGGGGACCTAAAAGGGGACCATTGTGCTTTACAAGTCCTTCGAGGGTTTCCCATGTAAGGTTAAGTCCATCAAAATTTGCATAGCGCTGTTCTAGTTTTGTTACAATGCGTAATGCTTGTGCATTATGATCAAAGCCGCCATAATGTACCATGGCTTCATTAAGAGCATCTTCTCCAGCATGGCCAAAGGGTGTGTGTCCAAAGTCGTGAACAAGAGCAATGGCTTCGGCAAGGTCTTCATCAAGACACAGGGCACGGGCTAATGTTCTTGCAATTTGAGAAACCTCTATGGAATGGGTTAGGCGAGTACGGTAATGATCGCTTTCATCAGCAATAAACACTTGCGTTTTATGTTTAAGACGTCGAAATGCATTAGAATGGATAATACGATCTCTATCTCGTTGAAAAGGTGAGCGTGTGGTGCTCATCGTTTCATGGTATAACCGACCACGGCTTGTTTGTGGATGAGCACTGTACACTGCTCGAGATTGGTAATTGAAGTTGATATTGCCTATATCCATTGCAAGCTGCCCATTATCATCTTAAAATCGAGAGTGGTTTATGACAAATAAACTGATCTTTGAGTGTGGGATACTCTTTCTTGATGGTTTAATGCAAGGATATATAAAATGAATGTGAAAATTTCAGATGTTGCTGCTAAAAAAATTGCACAGATACTTTTGCGTGAACCCGATAAAATAGCATTACGTATTTCTGTTGAAGGTGGTGGGTGTTCTGGTTTTTCTTATAAATATGACTTGGTTTCTGAAATGTGTGAAGATGACCTCGTTCTCAAAAAAGACGGGGCAGTTGTGTTTATTGATTTACTATCACTTCCTTTCATGGAAGGAGCTGAGATTGATTTTGTTGATGATCTTATGGGGCAGTCTTTTCAAATCCACAATCCCAATGCTGTTTCATCATGTGGTTGTGGTGTAAGTTTCTCAATTTAAAATGATGGCTGTGTGATATTGTTTCTTGAAAAAAAGATCATGTTGGTCAACAATGCAAAAATGGGTATTCTTATAAAAATAGTGCACCGATGTATATGGTTGTGCGTGGTGCTTGCTTTATTGACTTGGAGCCACTGTGCTTTTTCTGAAGCAGGAGAAGGGCAAGATCAGCAGCAGGGACAATCAAGGAGTTTTATTGTAAAGACTCAAGAGCAGGAAAACGAAAATTTAGCATCTCAAACACAACTCATTTTGAATGCTCGATTAACAAATAGTCATCCGGATATTGAAAAAGGGCTTGTCTGGCGGGTTTATGCCCCTATTCTAGGGATTGATAATAAATTACCATTAGTGGCAACCTATAAGGGGGGAAGTGCACGTTTTGATCTCGAACCAGGAAGTTATCTTGTTCATGTCTCATTTGGTCATATGAGTGCTGTGCGCCATATTCGTTTAGAAAATGGGCAGAGTCTTGTAAAAAACTTTAATCTTGAGGCTGGTGGTGTCATTTTAAATGCAACACTGCTCAATGGCGTAATGAATGAAAAGGAACTCCGTTTTACCATTTATGAGGATGAAAAAGAAAATGATGATACGGGAGTGATTATATCAAATGTTAAACCCCAATCAGTTGTGCGTTTAAAAGCTGGCCGCTACCATGTTGCTTCCCATTATGGTTCCATTAATGCGACGGCTCGTTCGGATATTCAAGTGGATGCTGGTAAAATAACAGAAGTTACTCTTGAACATCAGGCCGCTCAGATTGTCTTAAAACTGGTACGGCAAGAAGGAGGGGAAGCGCTTGCAGATACAAGTTGGTCTCTTGCCAATGATTCTGGTGATATCGTTTATGAAACAGTTGGTGCGTATGTTTCACTCGTGTTAGCGGAGGGAGAGTATATTGCAATTGCTAAAAATAAAGATAAAATCTATCAGAAAGTTTTTTCAGTCGTTTCTGGTCATGATGAAGATATAAGTGTGGTGGCGAATGAACAAAATATGCAACAAATTGATGAAGATGTGGATTGATTGTTGTTCATGGGGGTAAGCTATGATGAAAGACGGGGTATGAATTTTGATTGAAATTTCAACAGTTGGTGTGTTTTTTGCTGGGGCACTCTCTTTTTTGTCACCATGCGTTTTGCCATTAGTTCCTCCTTATTTGTGCTATATGGCAGGGGTTGGTATTGATGATTTTCGTTCAGAAAAGCCTGATGAGAAAGTCTTTATACGGTGGGCTTTACTGTCTTCTGTTATTGCTTTTGTTCTTGGGTTTACGACTGTTTTTGTTGCTTTAGGTGCCAGTGCTAGCACAATTGGGAAATTCATCGGTTATTATCGTGATTGGTTTGCTCTTGCTGCTGGAATTGTCATTATTATTTTTGGTTTAAATTTTTTGGGGATTTTCAAAATCGCTTTTTTATTTCGTGAAGCGCGTTTTCAGACCAAAAAAACACCTGCTGGTCCTTTAGGCGCGTATATTATCGGTTTAGCTTTTGCTTTTGGTTGGACACCGTGTATTGGCCCTATTTTAGGTCCTATTATAACGCTTGCTGGAACAAAAGAAACTGTGGGAGAGGGAGCTGTTCTCTTAGCGGTTTATGCATTAGGTCTTGCTATTCCTTTTATGTTAGCAGCTTTATTTTCGAGCAGTTTTATGCGATTTTTAGGAGCTTTTCGTATTCATTTAGGAAAAGTTGAAAAAATTATTGGTGTTTTTCTTATTCTTACAGGGATTTTGTTTTTAACAGGTTCTATGCAGGATCTTTCATTTTGGCTTTTAGAACATTATCCTTCGTTGGGTTATATTGAAGATATTCGTTGGCACAATATTATGAATTTTTTTGGATTTTCTCGTTAGTCTTATGTGTTTTTATGGTTAGAAGTTGTCTTTCTATTGTTCTTGCCGCAGGTGAGGGGACGCGCATGAAATCGTCTCTGCCTAAGGTACTTCATAAAATTGCTGGATTGCCTCTTGTATGCCATGTTCTAAAACAAATAGAATTGGCAGGCTCTTCACAATTAGCAGTTGTTGTGGGATTTGGTGCTAAGGAGGTTACGCACGTTGTTCAGTCATTTGTAAAAGATGTAATGATTTTTGAACAAAAAGAGCGTTTAGGAACAGCTCATGCTGTTTTGTCTGCTCGTTCAGCTTTGCAAAAGGAAGTGGATGATGTTCTCATTGTTTTTGGGGATACTCCTCTCATTCAGCAAGATTCATTGCACCAAATGCGTGCACAGCTTGCTGATGGAGCAGATGTTGTTTTTGCAGGTTTTCATACCAAAAATCCAACAGGTTATGGGCGTCTTCTCGAGAAAAATGGTCAATTGATTGCAATTGTAGAAGAAAAAGACGCTAGCGATGAAGAAAAAAAGATTTCTTTTTGTAACGGTGGAATACTCGCTATGCGTGGAAAACATGCACTTTCTCTTTTAGAGAAAGTTGGTAATAACAATGTGAAAAAAGAATATTACTTAACAGATATTGCTTCTCTTGCAACACGCAAAGGATTAGATGTGCGTGTTGTTGAAGTTCCTTTTGAAGATATTGTAGGAATTAACAATGGTCTTGAGCTTTCTGAGGCTGATTCTTTGTGGCAAAAACGTAAAGCGCGCGATTTAATGTTATCGGGTGTTACACTCTTAAAGCCAGAAACACTCTATTTTTCTTATGATACAGAAATTGAACCAGGAGTGGTGATAGAACCAAATGTTTATTTTGGGTTAAGCGTAAAAGTACAATCTGGTGCGGTTATTCATGCATTTAGTTATCTCGAAGGTGCTGTGGTTGGTAGAGATGCACAGATTGGTCCCTATGCACGTTTGCGTCCTGGAACAGAGTTGGCGAAGTCCGTAAAGATTGGAAATTTTTGTGAAGTCAAACAAGCTAAGGTAGGAGAATCTTCTAAAATCAATCATTTAAGTTATATTGGTGATGCTGAAATTGGTGCACATACCAATATTGGAGCCGGTACAATTACTTGCAATTATGATGGATTTAACAAATATAAAACCGTGATTGGTGATCATGCTTTTGTTGGGTCTAATACGGCACTTGTTTCCCCATTGATAATAGGGGATGGCTCTTATGTTGCTTCAGGAAGTGTTATTACTGAAAATATTCCTATGAACAGTATGGCTTTTGGGCGTGCACGACAGGTTATAAAAGAGGGCTATGCGACAAAATTTCGAGAGCGCTTGTTAGAAAACAAACAGAAAAAATGATTATTTTCAGCTTATTCTTTTGTTTCGTGTTAATCTAACGATGGATGGGAGGTTTATTCTTAAAGATTGCCGTACTCCATGTTTGAATTATTTTTATTATTTATAGTTTTAAATAAAGGCTGTTGGATTGTTTTATAAGATTTAAATCTTAAGATGTGGGTTGGAGCTTTTTAATGTGTGGAATTATTGGAATTCTTGGAAAGAGGTGTGTTTCGTCCTCTTTGGTTGAGGGGTTAAAACGTCTTGAATATAGAGGGTATGATTCATCTGGGGTGGCAACGGTCCATAATGGGCATCTTTATCGTGTACGTGCTGAGGGGAAGCTTGTTCATTTAGAAGAAAAATTAAAAAAAACACCTCTGGAGGGAAATTTAGGGATTGGTCATACCCGTTGGGCTACGCATGGAATTGCTGTTGAACGCAATGCGCATCCCCATGTGACTGAAAAGCTTGCGATTGTTCATAATGGTATTATTGAAAATTTTGTAGAACTGCAAAAGGAACTCATAGAGGATGGTTGTATCTTTGAAACAGAGACGGATACGGAAGTTATTGCACATTTAATAACGCGTGCATTAAAAGATGGTCTTTCTCCGCAAGAAGCCATACGCACCAGTTGGAAAAGGCTGCAGGGGGCTTTTGCTATTGCTCTTATTTTCGAAGGTGAAGATAACCTTATGATTGCGGCGTGTTCTGGTCCACCTCTGGCAATTGGTTATGGAAAAGATGAATTTTTTGTGGGGTCAGATGCGATTGCTTTGGCACCATTCGTTGATTATATTAGCTATATGGAAGATGGGGATTGGGCTGTTCTCACACGGGAAGGCGTCACAATTTATGATGCTAATAATCAACCGGTAAAACGTCCTGTGACGACATTACTTGAAGGGGCTTTATTGATTTCTAAGGGTAATCATCGTCATTTTATGCACAAGGAAATGTTTGAACAACCTGAAGTGATTTCTCATAATTTGGCACATTATCTTGATCTTGGAAATTATGTCGTTCGACCCCTTGAGAATTTGATTGATTGGAAAAATATTCATCGTCTCCTTTTTGCGAGTTGTGGAACGGCGTATTATTCAACCTTAGTTGCGCGCTATTGGTTTGAGAAATTTGCCGCTTTAAGTGTTGATAATGATGTTGCTTCGGAGTTTCGTTATCGTGAACCTCCTATAACGTCTGATGTGTTATCGCTGTTTGTTTCTCAATCTGGTGAGACAGCTGATACATTGGCTTCTTTGCGTTATTGTCGTGAGCGGGGTGTAAAAACAGCAACAATTGTGAATGTAGAGCAATCAACAATGGCAAGGGAGGCTGATTTTATTTTCCCAACACTTGCCGGACCGGAAATAGGTGTTGCTTCAACAAAAGCTTTTACCTGTCAATTGGCAACGCTTGCTTCACTAGCACTTAGTGCTGCTAAACAACGTGGCTATCTTTCGGCTCAAATGGAAAAGAAACTGGTTCAACAGTTGGCAGAAGTTCCACGTATTTTAAATGAGGTCTTAAAACTAGAGAGAAAAATTGAATGTATTTGTCGTGATTTGGTAAATGCAAAAAGTGTTCTTTATCTAGGACGTGGAACTTCTTATCCGATTGCTTTGGAGGGAGCCCTTAAACTGAAAGAGCTTTCTTATATTCATGCTGAAGGTTATGCGGCAGGTGAATTAAAGCATGGACCAATTGCTCTGGTGGATGAGACAATACCCGTTATTGTTGTTGCACCGTATGATCGGTGGTTTGAAAAAACTTTTTCTAATATGCAAGAAGTGGTAGCGCGTAATGGTCGTATTATTTTAATAACCGATAAAAAAGGAGCAGAAGTAGCTTGTCTTAAGACTTTATCAACGATCACTTTGCCAGATGTTCCAGAATTTATTTCTCCTATTATTTATGCACTCCCTGTTCAGTTAATCGCTTATCATACGGCTGTTTTATTAGGAACAGATGTTGATCAACCCCGTAATTTAGCAAAATCAGTCACGGTTGAATAAAAGTATATTTCTGAATCTTTTGGAGAATAATCAAGTGTAAGAAATTGATTTATAATGAAACTTATTTTTTCATTTTTCTCTGTTGAACGAGAATACTGAAGAAAAGTTTTTTCTTTCTAAATCCTTTACGATAAAACGAAAAATATTTTCTTACCTGTCAAAAAATAGATCAGTTATGTGAATATAATGGTAAAAAAAGACGCAATATTGCTTCTACTGTTTTAATGCAAGAATAATTCAGATTGAGAGAGAAGATAGTGCTGTTGATTTGTTATTCGTTCATGAAGCATAAAGATGCTAAGAGACTGCGTAGATCATTTATGGGTAATTCTAAGAGAGAAAACCATATTTGAACAGAGAGGTATTTAAGTTTTTTATTAGAGGGGCTTTGTTATCCTGCTCGTAAGAGGCGTGCAGCATCGTTGTGTCCGAAAAGATAAAGGAGCAACCGTAAAGCTTGTCCTTGCTCAGAAGAAAGATGAGGATCGCGTTGTAAAAATAAACGAGCATCTTTTCTTGCCATTGACAAAAGATCGCTATGAACTGCAAGGTTTGCTATATGAAATTCAGGGACTCCGGATTGTTTTGTACCTAAAAGTTCTCCTTCGCCTCGTAGGCGCCAATCTTCTTCAGCAATTTCAAAACCATCTTCTGTATTGCGGATAATATTAAGGCGTGTTGCTGCTGTTTTAGTCAGTGGATCTTTATAAAGCAAAATGCAGGAAGATTTTTTATCGCCTCGTCCTACACGTCCACGTAATTGGTGCAATTGTGAAAGGCCAAAATGTTCCGCGTGTTCGATGATAATGATCGAAGCATCTGGAATATCTACTCCCACTTCAATGACGGTGGTTGCAACTAAAATACGTGTATTTCCACATTTAAAAGATGCCATAGCGGCTTCTTTTTCTGCTGTAGACATTTTTCCATGGATCATACCAACGTGTGCTCCAAAGCGCTCATGGAGAAATGCAAAGCGGTTTTCAATTGAAGTGAGATCAAGAGCTGTCGATTCTTCTACTAAAGGACAAATCCAATAGAGCTTTTCTCCTTTTTCTAATGCAATTGCGATTCTCTCTATAAGCTCATGAAGACGTTTCAAAGAAAGCGTTGCTGTTGTAATGGGTTGTCGTCCCATTGGTTTTTCGGTAATTTTAGAGACATCCATATCACCAAAAGCTGTTAAGACGAGTGTGCGCGGAATGGGTGTGGCGGTCATAACCAGCATATCAGCTTTATTGCCTTTTTCTGTAAGAGCGATACGTTGATGGACACCAAAACGGTGTTGTTCATCGATAATGGTTAAAGCGAGATTATTATAAGTAACGCTGTTTTGTATGAGAGCATGGGTTCCGATGACAATAGAAACTTGACCTGACAGAATATCATTCACGATATTTGTCCTCAACTTTCCTTTTTCTCGTCCTGTTAAAAGGGTTGTTTGTAATCCGACCTTTTCGGCAAGAGGAGCGATGGTGGCAAAATGTTGCCTGGCAAGCACTTCGGTTGGTGCCATTAAAGCTGATTGTCCTGAATTTTCAGCAATTTGTGCCATTGCTATCAATGCAACAACAGTTTTTCCTGCGCCTACATCACCTTGAAGTAGTCTTAGCATCGGTTCTGGTGAAGCAAGATCATTTGCGATATCTTCTACTGCTTTTTTTTGTCCGGTTGTGAGTTGAAAGGGGAGGATATTGAGCAATTTTTTAGTATAAATTCCTGTTGATGGTCGAGAAGTGCCAACAAGAGATTTAGTTTTCAAACGCACGAGTCCTAGTGCCAATTGACAAGCGAGCAATTCATCATAGGCAAGACGTTTGCGTGCTGTACTTTCTAAGGATAGATCGTCGGGGTTAATGGGCGCATGGATACGGCGTAAAGCAACAGAAAAAGAAGGAAAATTTTGCTGCTTTTTCACATTTTCATCTATCCATTCTGGGAGGAGTGGAATAAAATCAAGAGCGTTTTGTATGGCGCGTCTTAGTGTCTTTGCAGTTAGTCCTGCAGTAGAGGGATAGACAGGTTCGATGAGAGGTATCTGATTTGATTGTTCGCTCGGGGCAATATAGTCTGGATGCGCCATTGAAAGCTGTCCATTAAACCATTCAACTTTTCCTGATATAATGACTTTTTTTCCTTCGGGGAGTTGTTTTTTTAGCCAAAGAGGTTGAGCATGAAAAAAGACTAAATTTATTTTTCCTGTGTGATCATGGGCAATAACTCGATAGGGAATTCGGTTGTGACCACGGGGTGGTGATTGATGTTGATCGATGATAATTTCGAGCGTAACAGTATCTCCTTCTTTTGCACAAGCAATGCTGGGACGCATTCTGCGGTCTATAACGGAATGGGGCATTAATTGAAGAAGGTCAATAAGAGTTGCTTCGCGTTGTGTAGGATTAACATCTAAGAGTTTGGTCAATAAACCATAGACTTTAGGTGTAATACCAGAAAGAGTTCGAATAGAATTAAAAAGAGGGGTAAGAAGACTTGGAGGCATGAGCAAACTTAACCTGCCCTTTTTGTTTTTTCTAGACCTTTAGAAGAGCTTTTTGGGGATAACGTCATAAAGAGGAGGTTGCTTTATTTACACATTGAACTTTAGGAAGAAAAATACAATTAAAGGGTCAAAAATTAAAGTGCTTAGATGAGGTATATTGTTTTTCTTTTTATTTTAGGTGTTTATTTGCTGTGAATAGAAGCATTTTCTTGATAGAACTCTCTTATAAATATTAATAAAATTGGGATATTTCTCCTATGTATGATGATGAATTTATAGCTTTAAAGTTATGATAAACAGAAGTTTTTTCTTTTATAAGGGGTGCTGTTTAGCATTTATTTTGTAGTGGGAAATTGTGAGAGTGGTAAAAAATAAAATGCAAGAGAACAAAAATTCTCTTCCTCGCTTTATTCATTTGAGAGTGCATTCAGCTTATTCCTTGCTCGAGGGGGCTTTAAAAATCCCCCAAATTATTCAACAGGCGATTTCAGATCATGCACCAGCGGTTGCTATTACCGATACCAATAATTTATTTGGTGCTTTGGAATTTTCACAGCATTGTCTTTCTCATGGGGTCCAACCTATTATTGGTTGTCAGCTTGCTGTTGACTTTCGTGATGAAAATGATCATTCACGTTTGGCTAAATGGCGTAATTCTTCTGATTTCTGCTCTATTGTTCTTTTGGCTGCTAGCAAAACTGGTTATGCTCATTTGGTTCGTCTTGTTAGCCGTGCTTATCTTGATAAATGTGATACTGATCCTCCTCATATTAAAGCTGATTGGTTGTCAGAACACAGTGAAGGAATAATCGCTTTAACGGGAGGAAAGGGAGGACCTATTAATCTTTCTTTGGCAGAAGAGAAAAAAGAACATGCTGTTGAGCGCTTAATTTATTTGAAAAAATCTTTTGCTGATCGTCTTTATGTGGAGTTACAACGGCATGGCTCTTATGATCAGAGAGTAGAAGCTGATCTTATTGAATTGGCTTATGCGCATGAAATTCCTCTTGTTGCAACAAATGAAGCTTTTTTTCTGAAAAGAGAAGGATATGAAGCCCATGATGCGCTGATGGCTGTTTCAGAAGGACAAATCGTCTCTAATCCAGATCGCAAACGTGTGACGCCAGATCATTATTTGAAGTCACAAGATGAAATGGTTACACTGTTTTCTGATCTTCCAGAAGCTTTGGAAAATAGTGTTGAAATTGCATTGCGTTGTCATATTGCCACGCCTCTTCGAAAACCGATATTGCCTCGTTTTATAGAACAATCTGCTAATTCAGAAACTACTTTAGAAATAGAAGATAGTGAGTTGTTAAATCAAGCTAAAGCTGGTTTGAAGATGCGGCTTGAAACAATAGGGTTGGCTGAAGGGTATACGATTGCAGATTATGAACAGCGGCTTGATTATGAAATTTCAGTTATTACGCGTATGCAATTTTCTGGATATTTTCTTATCGTTTCAGATTTCATAAAATGGGCAAAGGTTCATGATATTCCCGTTGGACCAGGACGGGGTTCTGGTGCTGGTTCACTTGTTGCTTATGCATTGACGATTACTGATGTTGATCCCTTACGGTTTTCTCTTCTCTTTGAACGTTTTCTCAACCCAGATCGTGTTTCGATGCCAGATTTTGATATCGACTTTTGTCAAGAGCGGCGCGAAGAAGTTATTCAATATGTTCAAAAAAAATATGGACGTGATCAAGTTGCTCAAATTATTACCTTTGGTAAGTTACAGGCGCGTGCAGTTTTGCGTGATGTGGGGCGTGTTTTAGAAGTTCCTTATCGTCAGGTGGATTATCTTACAAAATTAATTCCTGCCACGCCAGGAAGTCAGGTAGAATTGGCTGATGCTATTAAGGATGAACCTAAATTTGAAGAGGAAAAGAAAAAAGATCCCGTTGTTGGCCGCGCATTAGATATAGCACTTCAGTTGGAGGGACTTTATCGTCATGCTTCAACTCATGCTGCTGGGATTGTTATCGGAGATCGTCCACTTTGGGAGCTTGTCCCGATGTATCGTGATCCTCGTTCTGATATGCCTGTTACACAATTTAACATGAAATATGTGGAACAGGCGGGGCTGGTAAAATTTGATTTTCTTGGATTAAAAACGCTTACTGTTTTGAAAATGGCAGTCGATTTTGTTGCCAGAAAGGGGATTAAAATAGATTTATCAAATATTCCTCTGAATGATGAAGCAACCTACGCTATGATGGCACGTGGTGAAACGGTTGGTGTGTTTCAGGTGGAAAGTTCTGGTATGCGCAAGGCGTTGATTGGGATGAAGCCAGACCGTATTGAAGATATTATTGCGCTGGTCGCACTTTATCGTCCAGGTCCAATGGAGAATATTCCAACCTATAATGCACGCAAACATGGGGAAGAGGAAATTGCTTCTATTCATCCTAAAATAGATCATCTGATCAAAGAAACACAAGGTGTGATTGTTTATCAAGAACAGGTGATGCAGATTGCTCAGGTTCTTGCTGGTTATTCGCTTGGAGAAGCTGATTTATTACGTCGTGCTATGGGGAAAAAAATTCATGCTGAAATGCAAAAACAGCGTACGCGTTTTGTCAATGGAGCTGTTGCAGGTGGCGTGGATAAAGATCAAGCTGATATTATCTTTGATCTTTTAGCAAAATTTGCCGATTATGGTTTTAATAAATCGCATGCTGCTGCTTATGCAATTGTTTCTTACCAAACGGCTTATATGAAAGCAAACTATCCCGTTGAGTTTTTAGCTGCTTCAATGACATATGATATGACGAATACAGATAAGCTCAATGATTTTCGGCGTGAAGCATTAAGGTTGGGTATTGAAGTTATTGCACCTTCTATACAAACATCTCATCGTGTTTTTGAGGTTGGTGATAACTGTATTTATTATTCTCTTGCTGCCATTAAAGGTGTGGGAGAAACTGTTGTAGATCATATTGTTTCTTGTCGTGGGAATAAGATTTTTAAGGATTTGGAAGATTTTTGTGCGCGTGTTGATCCTCGTATTGTTAATAAGCGTGCGATGGAAAGTTTAGTTTGTGCTGGTGCTTTTGATTGTTTTAACATTGCACGTGAGGTTTTATTAGCCAATCTTGGAACCCTTCATGCGCGTGCACTTCGTATTCTCGATGACAATTCTAGCGGGCAGGTTGATATATTTGGAATGGCAGGCGGATTAAAAGAACCATTGATTTTATCGCAAACAACCCCTTGGTTGCCGGCTGAGAAACTTTATCGAGAATTTCAAGCTATAGGTTTTTACTTTTCTGCGCATCCTTTGGAGGAGTATCAAGCTATTCTAAACAAAAAACGCATTCAGACTTGGGGTAATTTTGCCAATGCCGTTAAAGGGGGAGCAACGGCTGCACGGCTTGCTGGAACTGTTGTGGCAAAAAACGTGCGCAAAACAAAATCTGGTAAAAAAATGGGAATTATTCATTTTTCTGATACAAGTGGACAATATGAAGCAGTTCTCTTTTCTGAGGCACTCTCGGATTATGAAGAGATGCTAGAACCCGGAAAATCTTTTATTATTACGGTGAGCGCAGAAAATCGTTCTGAAGGAGTTAGTTTGCGAATTGAAACAATTCAGTCTTTGGAAAATGAATCATTACAACAGCATAAAATGATGCGTCTCTTTATAAAAACAGTTGATATGCTTCCACAAATTGAACAAAACTTAAATCTTGGGGGGAATGGAGAGGTGGGGCTTATTTTAATTCAAGAGGATGGATTGCGAGAAGTCGAAATTGCGCTTCCTAAGCGATATAAGGTAAATTCACATGTCGCAAATGCTATGAAATTAATTCAGGGTGTTGTTGATGTAGAATTGAGTTAAAGAAAGATTAAAGATGGGAGCTGATTTTGAGTGGTGTTTTTGCTTTTAGGAGAGCTAAAAATTGAGCTTTTAAAATCGGATTGTAGGTTTCGAAAAATATTGCTTTTATTTGAGTAAATTATGATATTTTTTTAGTGTCATAAAATTAAAAAAAATCTCGTTCTTTCGTAATATTCAAAGTGTCGGAAGGATTTTATAAGTTTTTATCATTATTTTTTATAGAATTCATCGCATCATACATGTAAAGCCAATTGAGATCTGACATAATGCTCTCTGGTGTACGAATTTTCATCATGAGATTGCGTGCAATTGCTATGGGACCGGTTGCATGATAGGCTAATCTATTGAAATCTCCGCGTTTTTTTACTGCTGCAATACGGGGTGTGCGTGTTGTTTCGTAAAGCGAAAGTGCTTTCGTTAATGAAAAATCTTTCAATGAAAGTGCTTTTGCTAATGTGGCAGCATCTTCGATTGCCATAGCGGCACCCTGTGCTGCAAAAGGTAAGGTAGCATGTGCGCAATCGCCAACAAATACTTGTCTCTCTAAACCGATAAAACGATTTTGTTTCATTTGAAAGAGTGGCCAATAACTCCATTCATCAATATGATCGAAAATTTGTAAGATTTTTGAATTCCAATCTTTAAAAAGAGATTTGAGTTTTTCTTTATTTCCTTTATGGGCCCATCCTTCTTTTGAATTTTTTCCATGCGTAATGGCGACAAAATTAAAAATTTTTTCTGATGATTGAATGGGGTAGACAACAAGATGATTTTTTGGTCCCATCCAAGCCGTAATTGTCTTCATATTTTGCAATGAAGAACGAAAGTTTTGAGGAAGATTATCAAATGTTGTTGTTGCACGCCAAGCAATAAAGCCACTAAAATTTGCTTTTTCATGAAAAGGAGATTGTTGCCGTAATGTTGACCAAACGCCATCACATCCGATCAGGAGGGGCGTTGAATGAAGCTGTTCTGTTGCCGTATCTGTTTTTATTGTCGTGATTTTAATGTTGGTTGCAGATTGGGTAGAAGATACAATCGTTTCGCCTGCTTTGTATTTGATCAAAGGATTTTCAATCACTGCATTATATAAAATTTTTTGTAAAGCCGCACGGTGAATCGTCATATAAGGGGCTTTCCAATATTTTTCTGTTAGATTAATAAGATGAGCCCGTAGATGTATTTTTAAAGATAATCCATCTTTTAACTCAAGAAAATATGGGATTGTCGCGACTTCAGTGAGTTTGTTAAGAAGTTTCCAGCGAGCAAGAATAGATGTTGCATTTGGTGTCAGTTGAATACCAGCGCCTATCGTTTCAAGTTGCTTACACTTTTCGATAATGGTGCTTGCAATTCCTTTATGAGCGAGTGCTAAAGCAGTGCTTAAACCAGCAATTCCTCCTCCAACGATGATGGGTGACTGTTCCACAAATGATTTCATATTAAACAAGCAGAATGAAAAGAGGGGTTATTAAGAAAGCCAAAAAACGCAATTATAATAGCTTTTCTGGATGATATAAGCATCCTGTTGGGTTTGTTTGATCGTATGATAGCGAGGGAACATAACGATAAAGGGTTGAGCAGTAAGGGCAAATTTTCTCATCTGCTGTTCCCATATCGATAAAGATATGAGGATGATCGAATGGGTGTGTAGCGCCTACACACATAAATTCTTTCACACCAATTTCGATTGTTTTATATCCAAGGTCATTTTGGAAATGAGGAATATTGTGATCAGCCATGGCATACAAACTCCAGAATAAATTTTCTCATCAGCTATGATTGGGCTCTTCTATTTTATAGGCGTGAGTTTGTAATAAAGCGTATAATAATGCAAGATGCTTTTTAAGACAAATTTCTCTTCTTTTATGCTATATTAGAATAGTTGTCTTACTTTTAGTGCTTTGCGCATAGCAATAATTCCAAGTATTTTTAAATATTAAATGGAAAAATGATGAGGGAAGTTAGGCATTGATATATTATTATGATGATAACATATTATCAAATATTATGTGAGATATTTTGTCAAGGATTTTAGAAAATATAAAAGAAAATTATTTAGGATATATGGAACAGAGGGTGGTAAATAAAATTTCTATATCGAATATAACAATGAAAAATCCGGTACGGTTTATTAATCGAGAGTTTTCATGGCTACAATTTAATAATCGTGTTTTGATGGAAGCGGCTAATTCGAAACATCCTTTATTAGAACGTCTACAATTTCTTTCTATTTCAGCTGCAAATCTTGATGAGTTTTTTATGGTTCGTGTTGCAGGACTGGCAGCTCAAATTCGTGCTCGCGTTACAGCGTGCAGTGCAGATGGGCACACTCCACAGGAACAACTTGATATTGTATTAGCTGAGATTTTAAAGCTGCAGGCTCACCAACTACGAGAATTGAATGTTTTACGTGATGAATTAAAAAAGAATGATATTGAAATTATTTGTTCTGATGATCTTTCAGAAATTGAAAAATTATGGCTTGAAAAATATTTTCTTGAGACAATTTTTCCTGTTTTAAAACCTTTGCCTGTTGATTCTACTCATCCTTTTCCATTTATTCCTAATTTAGGGCTTTCTATTGCGCTTCAATTGTCTGGAGAAACTGATCAGAACTCACACATAGTGTTGTTGTCTATTTCAATGCTTTTAAGGCGTTTTATTCTTCTTCCTCAAGAAGGCAATCATTTTCGTTTTATTGCATCTGAAGATGTTATTTGCCTTTTTATTAAACATGTATTTCCTAACTATGAGGTTAAAGGAATTGGTACATTTAGAGTAATCCGAGATAGCGATATTGAAGTAGAAGAAGAAGCTGAGGATCTTGTTCACTTTTTTGAAATTGCTCTTAAAAGGCGGCGCCGTGGGCAGGTTATTCGAGTTGAGTTTGACGCAAAAATGCCAGAGAGTTTACGTCAATTTATAGCGAATAGTCTCGCTGTTCCTGATAATTGTATTAATGTTCTTGATGGATTTTTAGCGCTTAATACGGTATCAGAAATTGTTTCTATTCCTCGTGATGATCTCAAATTTATTCCTTATATTTCTCGTGTTCCAGAATGTATTCGTAAACATAAAGGGGATTGTTTTGCGGCTATTCGTGAAAATGATATTGTGATTCATCACCCCTATGAGACATTTGATGTTGTTGTCCAATTTTTACGTCAAGCTGCTTGCGATCCTGATGTTGTGGAAATCAAACAAACACTTTATCGTACATCAAATGATAGTCCAATTGTTGGCGCTTTGATTGAAGCAGCTGAACAGGGAAAGTCTGTGACTGCTTTGGTAGAACTTAAAGCACGTTTTGATGAGGAAGCAAATATTCGTTGGGCCCGAGATCTTGAATGTGCTGGGGTTCAAGTTATTTTTGGTTTTATTGCATTAAAAACGCATGCTAAGATGTCATTGGTTGTGAGACGTGAGGGAAAACGTCTTTGCTCTTATGTTCATCTTGGGACAGGAAATTATCATCCCATTAACGCTAAAACTTATACCGATCTTTCTTTTTTTTCCACAGATGATGATATCGCTCATGATGTTGCGTTATTGTTCAATTATATTGCGCAATATGAGCGTCCAAATGAAACAATGAAGATTGCTTTTTCACCCTTAACATTGCGTGGTCGTATCTTAGAGCATATTGAGGAAGAAATTGTTTACGCACAACAGGGAAGGTTTGCTGCTATTTGGATGAAAGTTAATGCATTGGTAGATCCTGAAATTATTGATGCTTTATATCGTGCTAGTCAAGCAGGGGTGCAAATTGATTTGGTTGTGCGGGGGATATGTTGTTTACGTCCTGGTATTCTAGGAATTTCGGATAATATTCGTGTAAAATCAATTGTCGGGCGTTTTCTTGAACATAGTCGCATTTTTTGTTTTGGGAATGGTCAAGATTTGCCTAATGAAAATGCAATCGTTTACTTAGGCTCTGCTGATATGATGCCTCGTAATCTGGACTATCGTATTGAAATATTGGTTCCAGTTTTTAATAAAATAGTCCGTCAAAAAATTCTTTTACAGATTATGTTAGCTAATATCATTGATAATCAACAAAGCTTTGATATACTTAAGGATGGAACATCAAAACGTATTACACCGCAGATAGGTGAAAGTCTATTTAATGCGCAGGAGTATTTTATGGCCAATACAAGTTTTGCGGGGGAAAATGAGTCTTTTGAGTCTTCTGTTTCGCGCTTGGTTGCGTTGCATCGGCAACAAGCCTAAATACATAAAGACTGAAATCCAATGACATATAGAGATGCTCAAGGTCGGTTAAAAGGGTGTAAGCCTGTTGCTGTTATTGACATTGGCTCAAATTCTGTTCGGTTGGTTATTTATGAGGGGCTTGTTCGATCACCAACAGTTTTGTTTAATGAAAAGATTCTTTGTGGTCTCGGTCATGGTGTGGCAAAAACGGGATTTTTAGAAGAAAAATCGATGAAAATGGCGTTGCAAACACTGAAACGGTTTCGTACGCTTTGTCGACAGATTGGGGCAGATGAGGTCTATACTTTAGCAACAGCAGCAGCACGAGATGCACAGAATGGCG
Source organism: Bartonella sp. CL162QHHD (assembly GCF_042195435.1). Lineage (NCBI taxonomy): Bacteria > Pseudomonadati > Pseudomonadota > Alphaproteobacteria > Hyphomicrobiales > Bartonellaceae > Bartonella > Bartonella sp. CL162QHHD. Next base: position 72,702 of record NZ_JBHIOG010000050.1, on the reverse strand, counting down.
TAGCATTTATTCAGCATGCTGAAGATATTTTGCAAAATAAAATATATCTTCTTTCAGGAAGTGAAGAAGCTATGTATTCAGCATATGGAGTTGTGTCTACTTTTTATCAACCAAAAGGTATTTCTGGGGATCTTGGTGGTGGAAGTCTTGAGCTGATTGATATTGATCATTCTGATGTTGGTGAAGGGATAACTCTTCCATTGGGTGGTTTAAGGCTACAGTATATGTCAAATAATGATAGTGCTGTAGCTACAAAAATTGTACATGAGCAATTTTATAAATCGTCTGTTGTTCGTACTCGTAAAGGTATAGCACGTTATTTTTATGCAGTAGGGGGGACATGGCGTAATTTGGCAAAACTCCATATGGCAATGAAACACTATCGGCTCCCTGTTATGCATGGCTATGAAGTTGATGCCGTTGAAATGGAGAACTTTTTACGTCTTGTAGCACGTGGCAATATTGATAATATGAGAGGGATTGCAGCGGTTTCTCAGAATCGTCGAAAACTTTTATCTTATGGGGCAATAGTTCTTATTGAACTCATTCAGTGTATGGAGTTTGAAAAGATAATCTTTTCTGGTGCTGGCGTTCGTGAAGGTTTTCTTTATTCACGTTTGCCGCAGGCGATTCGGCTTTCAGATCCTCTCATTGCAGCATGCACAGAAATGGCTATTTTACGGGCACGTTCACCAAAACAAGCAGAAGAACTCATTGATTTTACGACGAATGCTTTTGAAGTTTTTGGAATTTCAGAAACTGAAAATGAATGCCGTTATCGTCAAGCCGCTTGTCTTCTTGCAGATATTGGTTGGCGTATACATCCAGATTATCGAGGCAATGAAGCAGCAAATCAAATAGCTTTAGGATCTTATCCAGGAATTTCTCATGAAGGGCGCCTTTATGCAGCGCTTGCTGTTTTTTTTCGCAATACGAGTTTATTGGTTGATAAAGAATCTCTTCCCATTTTTCAATTAGCAACTCAAAATATAATTGAAAAAGCACGTATTCTTGGCGAAACTATGCGTATTGCTCATCTTTTTAGTGCTTCTGTTGCAGGAATTTTACCTCATTTATTGTGGCATAAAAAAGCAGATCATATTATCCTGCAGATCCCAAAGAATTACGCTGGGTTATTAGGAGAACGTCCTCTTGGACGATTACAGAAGTTATCAAAAATAATAAAACAACCTCTCGCTTTTGAAATTTTTTGATTTTTTTCTAATTTATTCGTGTTTTATGTCTTATAATAGGGCCATTGACAAGGGATAAACTAGGCAATCTATCATCACGAGCTGGACAATAGGACTTGTTCCATAACGCCCAAGCCAGACTCCATGCAAGGCATTTGTAATGCCCTGAGCATTCATAAAAGAAAACATAATTTTTTATTCTGTTATTTGCGTCACAGGATGGATTTTTCACTTCATAAGCTTCATGTGAAAATGAAAAGCCTTGTCCATTTTTACGTGAAAAGGTTTTCTTTTATGCTGCGTCGTTATAACGTTTCTGTTTAGCTTGCTCGATTATCTTGATAAGATTCGATTGTAACCAACGCGATAAAAAACAAAACTTTAAAGGTTTTGGAAGAGATCCATTGGTTACATGACGGCGGAATGTTGAAATACCCATATGAAACAGTTTTGCACTTTCACGGTCTGGCAAAAGAATATCATTTCAGTCATTATAAAATCCTTCCACTATAAAAAATAAAAATAAATCATAACTATTTATTAACCATGATTTTTGAATCCTTTGAAATGTGTTTAATCTATAAAAAAAACAGCGCTTTATAATATAATTTCTTATGTAAAACTTTATGAGTCTTATTGAGATGGAATGAGAGAAACTTACGATATTCGGGGGCTAATTTAAATATAAATAACGCTAGATTATCTTTATAAATAAATATATTGCCTTTGTTAGGTATTTTAGTTGTTATGCTGGATCGTTTTTGATTGTTAGATTGCAATCTCGGTAGTTTTTTTTAATACGATATGGTGACGTGAGGCATTATATCTTTGTTTGTTCCGATTGCTAGGCTACTATTTTTGTAATGAATACGCTTTTATTATCAGAGCTTTTTCTTTTTAAAACTTTTAAATGAGGAGCTGTCTGTTTTTTTAGATTTTCTTAATAAGATTGCTATTTGATTGATCTAATAAAGATTTATCTGTCATTTTTAATAAGAGTTTACTATTCAAGTTTTTAACTTTGTCAGAAGTAGGTTTTATTTATCCTATTTGCGTTGGCCTATAGGGCATACCAATTGATGTAGATTATATGTATCATAATGGATTTTTAAAATAAAAATGTAAATTAAAGCTGTTTTGTGCTTATTTTTCCATCGTTAAAGTAAAATCCTATCTGGCCCTTTAGCAGTTGTTCGGCTTTTTGACCAAATATTTCATAGCGCCAGCCATTCATAGCGGGAATATTTTTCTTTATTCCTCCATTGGCAATTTTTTCTAAATCATTAGATGTTGCAATAATTTTAGGGGCAATGCTGTTTTCATTTGCAACAATTTTTAATAACACTTTGAGTAGATCGATAACAGCGGCCGTCGTATCATTGAGTGGATTATGTTTAGGAATGGGGGGTAAAGCAGAAAGATCCACCTCTAATCCTTCGTGGACAGCTTTGATTAATGATTGAGAAATTGAGAGTTTATCCCAGTTCTTATTAAGACTGCGCAACCGCTTTAATGCAGATTCATCTTTTGGTTGTTGGGTTGCTATTTCTATAAGACATTCATCTTTTATGATATGACGACGTGGCATATTGTATTTTCGTGCTTCACGTTCCCGCCAAGCTGCTATCTTTTGTAATACAGCAAGTTCACGTGGCTTTTTAATTTTTCCTTTCACTTTTTTCCATGCTTCATCTTCTGGCATATCATAGGTTTTAGGATTTAAAAGGATTGTTATTTCATCGTCCATCCAGTGAGCACGTTGATTTTTTTCTAACCTTTTTTTCAATAACAGGTAAACATCTCTTAAGTAAGTTACATCGGCAAGTGCATAGAGCAGTTGTTTTTCAGACAAAGGGCGGTAACTCCAGTCTGTAAAGCGGGAGGATTTATCAAGATGATGCCCCGTGCAGCGTTGTACAATTTGATCATAGGAGATAGAATCACCAAATCCACAAATTGATCCTGCTATTTGCGTATCAAAGAGAGGGGAAGGAATAACACCTCCAAGATGATAAATTGTTTCAATATCTTGGCGCGCAGCATGAAAAACTTTTACAACTTTTTTATCGATCATAAGGTCAAAAAAAGGTTGTAAATCAATATCTGGTGCTATGGGATCAATCAAAACTGTGACATCTGGTGATGCGAGCTGGATTAAACACAGTTGAGGCCAAAAAGTTGTTTCGCGGATAAACTCAGTATCGACTGTTACAAAATCAGAGGTACGTAGAGCGTTAAGTGCAATTTCAAGATCTGTTGTTTGTGTAATAAGATTCATCATTTTATTATAATTCGATAAATTAAATTTGTGCTTTATTGACTTTATTTTTGAGTTTTTATTCTCATATCTTGACAAATGGTTATTAAAAAGCGTTTGTAGCGCATGTGAATATTATAATCAAAGGTAAAAAACATGCACCGTTATCGCAGTCATCATTGTGCGGCTCTTCGTAGATGTGATGTAGGAACACAAGTTCGTCTTTCGGGGTGGGTTCATCGTGTTCGTGATCATGGAGGGATTCTTTTTGTGGATTTACGTGATCATTTTGGAATCACACAAATTGTTGCTGATCCTGCTTCACCAGCTTTTAAAGTTATTGAAAAAGTGCGTTCTGAATGGGTTATTCGTGTGGATGGGGAGGTGTGTGCTCGTTCTGATGAGGTTATTAATGCAACGCTTCCAACAGGTGAGATTGAAATTTTTGCACAAGAGGTAGAAATTCTTTCAAAATCTGATGAGCTTCCTTTACCGGTTTTTGGTGAGCCTGATTATCCAGAAGATATTCGATTAAAATATCGTTTTCTTGATTTGCGTCGGGAGACTATGCACAAAAATATCATGCGTCGGACTGAAATTATTGCGGCTATGAGACGGGCTATGCAAAATAATGGTTTTACGGAATTTACGACGCCACTTTTGACAGCTTCATCGCCGGAAGGAGCGCGTGATTTTTTGGTTCCAAGTCGTGTTCATCAGGGAAAATTTTATGCGTTACCGCAAGCGCCACAGCAATATAAACAATTGTTGATGATGTCAGGTTTTGATCGTTATTTTCAGATTGCTCCATGTTTTAGAGATGAAGATCCAAGGGCCGACCGTCTTCCTGGTGAATTTTATCAATTAGATGTTGAAATGAGTTTTGTTGAGCAAGAAGATGTTTTAGCAACTATGGAACCTATTATGCGTTCTATTTTTGAAGAATTTGCAGATGGAAAGACTGTGACACAAAGCTTTCCTCGCATTTCCTATGATGAAGCAATGCAAAAATATGGTTCTGATCAGCCTGATCTCCGGAATCCGATCATTATGGAAGATGTTTCTCAGCATTTTTATAACTCTGGTTTCAAAGTCTTTGCTCAAATTTTAGCGAATGATGAGAATGCTCAAGTGTGGGCTATTCCAGCTAAAACGGGTGGAAGTCGTGCTTTTTGTGATCGTATGAATGTATGGGCACAAGGTGAGGGGCAACCAGGGCTCGGTTATATTTTTTGGCGTGAAGAAGAAGGAAAATTTGAAGGAGCAGGGCCTATTGCCAAAAATATTGGTGAACAGAGGACTGAAGCAATCCGTATACAGCTTGGGCTTGAAAGTGGGGATGCCTGTTTTTTTGTAGCTGGCGATCCAAAAAAGTTTTCATCTTTTGCCGGAGCAGCACGCACAAGGGTAGGGGAAGAATTAGATCTTCTTGATAGAGATAGTTTCTCTTTGGCGTGGATTGTTGATTTTCCATTTTTTGAATGGAATGAAGATGAAAAAAAGATTGATTTTGCACATAATCCTTTTTCCATGCCTCAAGGGGGAGAAAATGCCCTTGCCTGTCAAGATCCTCTTACTATTAAAGCTTTTCAATATGATCTTGTTTGCAATGGTTATGAAATTGCATCAGGTGGAATTCGTAATCACTTACCAGAAATGATGCTTAAAGTTTTTGAACTTGTAGGACTTTCTAAGGAAGTTGTGAAAGATCGTTTCGGTGGTCTTTATCGTGCATTCCATTATGGGGCTCCACCACATGGTGGTATGGCTGCGGGAATTGACCGCATCATTATGCTGTTGCAAGGTGTTAAAAATTTGCGTGAAGTTGCTTTATTTCCTATGAATCAACAGGCGCTTGATCTTTTGATGAGTGCTCCGTCTGATGTTTCTCCTACACAATTACGTGATTTAGGAATCCGCATGGCTCCTACTCACAAAAATAGCTCATAAAGTTGATAATGGATTGTTTTCATCTTTTCTACGTAGAGTGAAGTTTTGATGCCTTTCAAGAGCCATCGGTGTGTGTGGCTGTTTGTGAAATTTAGATAGGTAAAAACGCTATTGTGTTGATTCTTTACGAGGCATTTTTATTCCTTGTTTCTATAGTGGCTCTTCCACTTGTGATAGGTGAGGAAATGATTATGATTGCTTGATCATGAATAAATTAGAATGAAAGAACTCTATAATATTCGGGAGTCTCATTTTAGTTGAAAAAAATGAATTATCTTTATGTGTTAATATATTATTTATTTTTTATTGAAGTTTTTACAACGTTGTAGCAGAGAATTGTGTCTCTTCGTTTTTATGAAAATAATGTGATTTTCCATTCTATGGACTTACTCTAAAAAGTTTAAATTTCATAAGTTTTGAATATTTTTTAGTTTTTCATAGAAAAACTGAAGGGGATTGTTATACAATTTATCTTTATAATAAAAGATGATGTTTGAAAGGTGCTTTTGTCATTCCAGAAAGGATGAAATAGCTCTTTGTGGGCAGTTAATTATCGTCGGATTTGACAAAGCTTTCAATAAATTACTTAGGACAAGGGGGACGGACATGTATAAATTTTTCAAATTGATATAATTTTCTGTTCATGTTCTAATTGCAGCGTTTGTTTTTATGTAATTGACTTTTAATAAAAAAGTCGACTCATAGAAGATTTCACTAAATAAATCCTATAAGATAATTTCTTATTATTGTGGGAATTGTTGTTTTAATACTATGTCTGATAAAATGAATTTACCTTTTGATAAAGAACATATTGAACCAATAGAATTACGCTCTGCTTTACAGGAACGTTATTTGGCTTATGCACTTTCTACGATTACACACCGTGCATTGCCTGATGTACGTGATGGATTGAAGCCGGTCCACCGGCGGATTGTTCATGCGATGCGTCTTCTCAAACTAAATCCTGGACAGTCTTATGCGAAATGTGCGCGGATTGTTGGTGATGTCATGGGAAAATTTCATCCTCATGGGGATGCGTCTATTTATGATGCCTTGGTGCGCTTGGCTCAAAGTTTTGCTGTTCGTTATCCGTTGGTTGATGGGCAAGGCAATTTTGGTAATATTGATGGTGATAATGCTGCTGCCATGCGTTATACGGAAGCACGTATGACTGAAGTGGCTGCATTGTTACTTGAAGGAATTAATGAGAATGCTATTGATTTTCGTTTAACCTATAATGAGGAAGATGAAGAGCCGGTTGTTTTACCAGGAGCTTTCCCTAATCTTTTAGCAAATGGTTCTTCTGGTATTGCTGTTGGTATGGCAACATCTATTCCACCCCATAATGTTGCTGAGCTTTGTGATGCAGCACTCCATTTGATTGCGCATCCCGATGTAAATGATGAGGCATTAAATCAATTCGTTCTTGGTCCTGATTTTCCGACGGGGGGAATTTTAGTTGAACCTAAAAAAAGTATTGAGGAATCCTATCGTGTTGGGCGTGGATTCTTTCGCTTGCGTTCACGTTGGCATCAGGAACCTGGTAGCCGTGGTTCTTATGTGATTGTTGTGACTGAAATTCCCTATCAGATTCAAAAGTCACGTCTTATTGAAAAAACAGCAGAGTTATTGCTTGCACGCCGATTGCCAATGCTTGAGGATATCCAAGATGAATCAGCAGAAGATATCAGAATCGTGCTGGTTCCTAAAAATCGGTCGGTTGATCCGGAGCTCCTTATGGAGTCTCTTTTTAAATTGACTGACTTTGAAGTAAGATTTCCCCTCAATCTGAATGTTTTGTCTTTGGGAAAAATACCCAATGTTCTTTCTTTACGAGAAAGTTTGCAGCAATGGCTTGAACATCGTCAAGAAGTGCTTATTCGTCGCTCTCATTATCGGCTTGATCAAATTGATAGCCGATTGGAAATTCTTCATGGATATCTTATTGCCTATTTAAATCTCGATGAGGTCATTCAGATTATTCGTGAAGAGGATGAACCGAAAAAGAAGCTGATTAATCGGTTTGAATTAACAGAAAATCAAGCTGAAGCTATTCTTAATATGCGCTTGCGTTCTTTGCGTAAACTTGAGGAATTTGAAATTCGTAAAGAATTTGAAAGTTTGAAAGCTGAAAAAGAAAAACTACAGAATTTGTTAGCTTCTCCTATAAAACAGTGGAAAATAATTTCAGAAGAAATCAAAAAAGTTCGAAACACTTTTGGTCCTGAAACACTCTTGGGGAAAAGACGTACGACGTTTGAAGAGGCACCAAGACATGATCTTGATGATATTCAACAAGCAATGATCGAAAAAGAACCGATTACTATTGTTATTTCTGAAAAGGGGTGGATGCGCGCTTTGAAGGGACATTTGACCGATTATAAAGCGCTTTCTTTTAAAGAAGGAGACAGTTTAAAGTTAGCATTTCCGGCATTTACAACCGACAAGATTGTGCTGATCAGTACGGGTGGAAAGTTTTTTGCTATTGGTGCAAATAGTTTACCTGGAGGGCGGGGACATGGTGAACCTATTCGTCTTTTAGTTGATATGGATGATGAGCACGATGTTCTCACAGCTTTTGTGCATCGCGCCGAGGAAAAATTGCTCTTGGTTTCATCTCACGGTAATGGTTTTATTGTTTCTTCTGCAGAAGTGATCGCCAATACACGAAAAGGAAAGCAAGTGATGAATGTGAAAGCTCCTGATAAGGTAAAGCTTTGTGTTCCGGTAAATGGTGATCATGTGGCTGTAGTTGGTGAAAACCGTAAAATGCTTATTTTTTCTATTGAACAAATACCAGAAATGAATCGCGGTAAAGGTGTTCGTTTACAGCGTTATAAAGAAGGTGGTGTTGTTGATGCCAAGACTTTTAATTTATCAGAAGGCTTAAGTTGGCAAGATACAGCTGAACGAATCTTTAACCGTCAGGCGGACGATCTCTTTGAATGGATGGGAACGCGTGCGGGAGTTGGGCGTTTGGTTCCAAAAGGATTTCCAAAATCAGGAAAATTTATTAATTAAATGTATTTTATAAATGGGGAAAATTCCCTATAGTTTTATGATTGTTTAAGATATTAATTTATAAGGATAATTTATTATTTTTTATATTGAAAGAAAGACCTAAAGCGTAAGTTTTTCTCTTATTTCGATCTTGTTCAGGTTAAATCAATCAAAACTGTTTGTTTGCCTATCATGAGATGAGAGACCAGCCCGTCTTCATAAAAACTATTGAAGAAAAGAATAAAAATATTTTTTAATAAACCGTTTCACATACAAGAGTTGTTGCAACAATAGGTATGTTTGTTTTTTTACATTATACCATTTATGGGTGCTGTCGTGAAATGATTTGATATTTCGAGAGCTGTACCTTTAAACAAACAATGTGAATGTTAACACAAGAGTGTTCTATTTGGAGATGTTTTATTTTGTCTGATAGGTTTATCTTCTTATTGTTTCTTATTGTTCAAGAGAGATGTTATTAATCTTTCATAGTAATATTTATTCGTTAGGATTACTATGATATTGTCTAAAAAGATGACCACGTTCAGCCCATAAGACGAGAAGTATGGCAGTGAGACTCAGAAAGAAAAATCCTGCTGAGTTTGGGATGGTTGTTTCATCAAATTGTTGGGCAATAAAAAAGCTAAGTCCTGCACCGATAGATGTTTGAAGAAAGCCGGATACAGAAGAAGCTGTTCCAGCTATTTCTCCTACAGGTTCAAGAGCGAGTGTATTGAAATTGGCCATAATACCACCGCAGGTAAACATTAATATACAATATAACGTCATATAAAAAGGAAAAGGGATAACACCACCTGCTAAGATGGACCCAATAAACCAAATGCATGAAGCGGCACAAAAGAGCAAAAGCATAGTATGAGCAATACGCCGCATTCCAAGGCGTCCAACGAGTTGAGAGTTAAAGAATGATGATAGAGCTTGAAATGCAGCACCAACTGCAAAAGCAATAGGGAACCAAAGTCCTAGATTATAGATCCCTTCATATGTTTGTTGTGATGTATTAACGGCGGTAAAGATACAGCCTAAAATAATGGAAGTTGCAAGTGTATAGCAAAGTGTTGTGCGATTGGTTATTACAATCCATAAGTTGTGTTTAACTGAAAAAAAGGAAAGAGAGCGTTGCGTATAAAGAGTTTCAGGCAAGCGCAGTTGAATCCAAATCATCAGTCCTAAACCAATCATTGCCATGAAAATAAAAATATATTGCCAATGTCCGAGCAGTAAAATGATCTGTCCTGTTGCGGGACCAACCATTGGTGCAACAAGAAAAACCATCATAACAATAGACATAACTTCTGCCATTTTTCGACCACTGTAAAGATCACGTACGACGGAAACTGTAAGAACCCGCATAGCAGCCCCTCCAATACCTTGCAAGATACGTAAAATAAGCAAGAGAGAAAAATCAGTTACAAAGGCACAGCCAATCGCCGTAAATGAATAGAAAGCAAGCCCGAGAAGAATAAGTTTACGTCGTCCATACCTATCGCTTATTGGACCGAAAAATATTTGAGCAATGCCATAGCTAATAAGATAACTCGAAATGATATAATGTTGATCATTTTCATTGAGAACATTTAAGCCGTCTAAAATATTGGGCATAGCTGGCAGCATAATATCAACAGCTATAGCGTTAATAGCCATAAGCGAAGCAATAAGAATAACAAATTCTTTATAGCCAATTTTGTTTCTAATCGCATCTCTATGCGTTTGTTCATCGACTGAATATGACATATGGCATCCTTGAAATAAAAATTTCGTCTGAAAACAGCTCTTTTTAAGAGTCTGAATAAAATGAAAGATACCTATGATTGATTACAGGGAATATTTTTTTCTTTCAAAAGTTCCTGTAACTCATTGTTTTGAAACATCTCTTTAACAATATCACAGCCTCCGATAAATTCACCTTTGATATAAAGCTGTGGAATTGTTGGCCAATTTGAGTAATCTTTAATCCCTTGACGCAATTCGTTAGAAGTTAAGATATTAATCCCTTTATAATTCAATCCTAAATAATCAAGGATTTGAACCACTTGTCCTGAAAACCCGCATTGCGGAGCGTCAGGTGTTCCTTTCATGAATAAAATGACGTCGTTTGTTTTAATTTCGTTGTCAATAAAATCATGAACAGTGGTCATTTTTATCCCTCGATATTTCAGATTTTTATCAGTGTGTAATTTATATCCATACTGCTTTTAATCGTATTAAATGTGTGAATGCAAGAAAAAATTTTAGATTATTTTGGGACATTTGTTTGCAACATTAAGGCGTGAAGGTCATTTCCCATATTGCCTTTAAGGGCATCATAGACCATTTTATGTTGTTGAACACGGGTTTTACCACGAAAACTTTCAGAAATAACTTCTGCAGCATAATGTTCCCCATCTCCAGCAAGATCACGAATTGTTACAGTAGCATCAGGAATGCCTTCACGAATAAGCGTTTCAATTGCATGGGCACTCATTGCCATCATTATTCTCCTATGTTGTTCATTTTTTTATAAAGGCTGTTTAAGAGAAAAAACAATTTTTATTCTTCACCCATAAATTGTGGAAACCAGTTTTCATAGGCTTTTGTGAGTTTGTCTACTGAAAGTGTTAATATCCCATCTATATTAAGGGAAGTACCCTCGACTTGACCTAGCTCTGTTAAAGAAACTGTATTGATTTGTGCACGCTCTTTAAGACTATTAAGAGAGTGAGGTTTGACGGCTAAAAGATAACGTCCTTGGTCTTCTCCAAAAAGTTCTGCATGATGGGGTGATTTATTGCTTAATTTTACTTTGATTCCTTTACCTGCTTTAATCACCATTTCAGCAAGTGCTATCGCTAATCCTCCGTCAGAAAGGTCATGGGCGGCGTGAATAAAACCACGATGTATGACATCTCGAACAAATTGACCATGCTTTTTTTCAAGTTGTAAATCTACAGGGGGGGGGGGCGCCTGCATCAATATTTAAAATGTTACGTGCATAGATTGATTGTCCTAAATGGGAGCCGCAATTTCCTACTAAAACAAGAATATCTCCATTTTGCATACCACTTATTGTTACCATTTTAGACCAATCATTAAGAAGACCTACCCCAGCAATTGTGGGGGTTGGAAGAATGGCTTCCCCATTTGTTTCATTGTAAAGAGAAACATTGCCTGAAACGATAGGAAAATCGAGGATTCTACAAGCTTCTCCTATACCTTTAATAGCAAAAACCAGCTGTCCCATAATTTCAGGTTTTTCAGGGTTACCAAAATTGAGATTATCTGTAGCAGCCAGTGGTGTTGCACCTGTCGTACTAATGTTTCGCCAGCATTCTGCGACAGCTTGTTTCCCCCCTTCATAAGGGTCTGCTTCACAATAGCGAGGTGTTACATCAGAAGAAAAAGCAAGAGCACGTTTGCTGTTGTTTCCTACACGGATAACGCCTGCATCACCTCCTGGACAAACAAGGCTATTTCCTTGGATAAGGGTATCATATTGTTCATAAACCCATCGCCGTGAACTTTGATTAGCGGAATTCAATAAGGTCAGAAGCGCATCACCAAGATTTTCAACTTTTTTGACGTCTTCTGCTTTCAAGAGTGTTTTTTTTGCCGGCTCACTCCAAGGACGATCATAAACAGGCGCTTCATCACCAAGCTCTTTGATGGGAAGATTGACAACTTCTTCCCCTTGATGAAATACACGAAAACGTAAATCATCGGTTGTTTTCCCAATGATAGAAAAATGTAGCCCCCACTTATGAAAAATTGCTTCTGCTTGCTTTTCTAGTTCTGGTTTAAGGACCATGAGCATACGCTCTTGACTTTCAGAAAGCATCATTTCATAGGCTGTCATGTTTTCTTCTCGAACAGGAACTGTATCGAGATTAAGCTGTATCCCTAAATTTCCTTTTGCTCCCATTTCAACGGCAGAAGAGGTGAGTCCTGCGGCTCCCATATCTTGAATAGCAACCACGGCTCTAAGTTCCATGAGCTCTAAACATGCTTCAAGGAGACATTTTTCTGTAAAAGGATCACCTACTTGAACAGTTGGGCGTTTTTCACTGATTGAATCATCAAATTCAGCAGAGGCCATTGTTGCTCCACCGACACCATCACGTCCTGTTTTTGCACCAAGATAAACAACAGGGAGTCCAATACCTTGCGCTTTAGAATAAAAAAGGGCGTTTGTCTTTGCAATACCGGCGACAAAAGCGTTAACAAGGATATTGCCATTATAACGCTCATCAAAATTTACTTCTCCACCAACCGTTGGAACGCCAAAAGAATTGCTGTAACCACCTATTCCAGAAACAACACCAGAAACAAGATGGCGTGTTCGTGGATGATCAGGAGCACCAAATCGCAATGCATTCATAGCAGCAACAGGACGGGCTCCCATTGTAAATACATCACGTAAAATACCACCAACACCTGTCGCTGCACCTTGATAAGGTTCAATATAAGAAGGGTGGTTATGGCTTTCCATTTTGAAAACAACACATTGTCCTTCTCCAATATCGACAACACCAGCATTTTCACCAGGTCCTTGGATGACACATTTTCCTTCTGTTGGAAGAGTTTTTAGCCATTTTTTAGATGATTTATAGGAACAATGTTCGTTCCACATTGCAGAAAAAATTCCTAGTTCAGTAAATGTTGGTTCTCTACCAATTAACGTTAGGATACGTTGATATTCATCTTCTTTTAGCCCGTGTTGTGCAATGAGTTCTGGTGTAATAGTGATGTTATTGCAAGGCTTCATGAGTATTTATCCGTCAAATTAATCGAAATTTAGCATTTTTATTTTTTTAACCTAGCAGCTTATATTATAAACAATAATGTTGTTTAATAATAAAAATATTTATAGACAGTAAGCTGAAGATTTTGTCCGTTTGTTTGGTGGGATTTAAGACTAAAAATGGTCTTAAATAATTATGTGTTTAGAAAATAATATCCATTGTTGTTTGTGAAGAGCTTTGTTTATAGATTTACGATGCGAGAAATGGTATAAATCCTTGTTTTTTAAATTATGGAGCGCGAGTATTTTTGCAGCATTATCCATTTACTAACTCTAAAGCACTTTGAAAAAGTAAACGACCGTCAGTACCTCCATGGGCGGGTTCAATAAAGTTTTCAGGATGGGGCATCATACCAAGAATATTACCAGCTTTATTAACAATACCAGCAATATCTTTCATTGAGCCGTTCGGGTTTGTATTTTCTGCATAGCGAAAAACAATTTGTTCATTGTCTTCCATTTGTTTCAATGTTTCACTATCAATAAAATAATTTCCGTCATGATGGGCAACAGGACAACGAATAATTTGTCCTTTAGAATAATATCGAGAAAATTTTGTCTTGGCGTTGACGACTTCAAGTTTGATTTCACGACAAACAAACTTTAAAGAAGCGTTACGCATTAAAGTACCGGGTAATAATCCTGCTTCCAACAAAATTTGAAATCCATTACAGATACCTATAATTGTCGTACCTTCTTGTGCTTTTTCACGAATGGCTTTTAAGACGGGAGTTCGCGCTCCAATCGCACCACATCTTAAGTAGTCGCCATAGGAAAAGCCACCAGGAATAATAATAACATCTACATCTGGAATTGTTGTTTCTGTTTGCCAAATTTTTAGTGGCTCAACTCCCGTTATATGATGTAATGCTGCAACCATATCTCGATCACGATTTAATCCAGGAAGTTGAATGATGGCAGTTTTCATGAGCGTTTCACTTAAAAAAGTTCGATTGTATAATTTTCAATGACAGTATTTGCGAGTAACTCTTCACACATTTGTTCAAGTTTTTTCTTTGCGGTTTCAGAAGGTAGTTCATCAAGAACAATATCAAAAACCTTTCCTTGACGAATGGATTGAATGCCTTCGAAAGCTAAACTTTTTAAAGCACCGACAATTGCTTCTCCTTGTGGATCAAGAACGCTTTCTCTTAAAGTAACTGTAATGCGTGCTTTCATTTTTTGCTTCCTGCTTTTTAAAAGAACCTCTCCTTTGAAGAGGGGTATTTATATAAGGTGATATTTTTTTACCTTGTTTTTACTTTACGAGAACGGGACCACTTGGTCGTGTTGGTTCATTTTCATTCATAATACCAAGACGTTTGGCAACTTCTTGATAGGCATTAATAAGCCCACCCATATCACGACGAAAACGGTCTTTATCCATTTTTTCTTGTGTGTGCATATCCCATAGTCGTGCAGAATCAGGAGAGATTTCATCAGCAAGAACAATGCGCATCGTTTCATCTTCCCACAGGCGACCAAATTCCATTTTAAAATCAATTAATTGGATGTTAACACCGGCAAAAAGCCCAGAAAGAAAATCATTAATACGAATTGAAAGTTGCATGATATCTTCTATCTCTTGTGGGACAGCCCACCCAAAAGCTGTGATATGTTCTTCCGTTACCATAGGATCATCGAGAGAATCATTTTTATAGTAGAATTCAATGATGGATTGCGGAAGCGGGGTTCCTTCTTCCAGTCCTAAACGCTTAGCAAGAGAGCCAGCAGCAACATTGCGAACAACAACTTCCAACGGAATGATTTCCACCGCTTTAATAAGCTGTTCGCGCATGTTTATACGTTTGATAAAATGTGTTGGGATGCCCAAACGTCCAAGATGGCTAAAAATATGTTCCGAAATTCGGTTGTTTAAAACCCCCTTTCCGTCGATAATTTCATGTTTTTTTGCATTAAAGGCAGTTGCATCATCTTTAAAAAATTGAATATAAGTCCCTGGTTCAGGTCCTTCATATAAAATTTTAGCCTTGCCTTCATAAATACGGTGGCGACGATTCATCATGATTCTCTATTTATCTTGAGAGGTTTTTAATAACATTGATAAATGATACTATCCTAATTGATAGAATTTCTCAATGATATTGCTATGATACTTTTATAATTTTTATCATTACACGTTTACCCAAAGGTGAAGATACATAAGCGATGAGAAAGAAGATCACCTCTTTTGGATCAAATTTTTGCAAGAAAGTGAGAGAGGACCATAAGCCCTTCAGGCCAAGGTCCGTGTCCGGATTCTGCGTTAATATGGCCAGAATACCCAGCATCAACAAAGAGTGATCCCCAATCATTGGCAATTTTTTCTGCTACTGAAAATTGACAAAACTCATCGTTGCGACTGGCTATGACAATAGAAGGAAAAGGAAGCTTTTGGCGATGATAGGGGCCAAATGTCATTAAATGTTTGGGACGTATTTTTTCATTGGCGACATCTGGAGGTGCAACAAAGAATGCGCCACAAATTTTTTCTGTATTTTGTACAGTTGCATGAATAACACTGGGAACTCCTAATGAATGAGCAATAAGCATAACAGGCCTTTGAGCTTTTGCGATGGCGGTTTTAACTTTGTTAACCCACTCTTCACAAACAGGCTTTGACCAATGGAGTTGTTCAATGCGGCTGGCTGTCGACAATTTTTTTTCCCAGCGTGTTTGCCAATGATCTGGACCAGATCCTTTGTAGCCAGGAACAATAAGAATATCGAGTTGATTTGCTTTCATGAATTGTTTTCTTTGTTACAACAGATTTTTGATCATAGGTGGAATGGATTTTGGTTTTCTATGTCGCTTTATTGTTCTTCAAAAACACGTTTAAAAATCGTATTGATATGTTTGGTGTGGTAAGAAAGATCAAATTTTTCGCGAAGTTCTTCTTCACTTAAAGCTTTGGTAACATCTTTGTCGTTGAGGAGTTCTTCTAAAAAATCTTTTCCTTGTTCCCAAACTTTCATCGCATTTCGTTGTACAATTCGATAAGAATCTTCACGACTAATCCCTGCTTGTGTGAGGGCTAAAAGAACCCGTTGTGAGTGAACAAGACCGCGGAATTTATTGAGATTTTTTTGCATATTTTCTGGATAGACAATGAGATTTTCAATGACAGATGTGAGGCGAGAAAGAGCAAAATCAAGTGTAATAGTCGCATCTGGAGCAATATAACGCTCAACAGATGAATGGGAAATATCACGTTCATGCCAAAGTGCTACATTTTCCATGGCTGGGAGTGCAAATGCACGTACCATACGGGCTAATCCAGTTAAATTTTCTGTTAAAACTGGATTACGTTTATGAGGCATTGCCGATGAACCTTTTTGCCCAGGTGAGAAATGTTCCTCTGCTTCAAGAACTTCTGTTCGTTGTAAATGGCGTATTTCTATCGCTAGCCTTTCAATAGAGGAAGCAATAACACCAAGTGTTGCAAAAAACATAGCATGACGATCTCTTGGTATTACTTGGGTGGAAACTGGTTCAGCACGCATCCTCAAGGCTTTTGCTACATGTTCTTCAACGCGTGGATCGATATTTGCAAAAGTTCCTACGGCTCCTGAAATCGCGCAAGTAGAAATTTCTTCTCGTGCTGCAAGAAGACGTTTGCGACAACGGGAAAATTCAGCGTATGCAAGAGCAAACTTGATTCCAAATGTTGTCGGTTCAGCATGAATGCCATGACTCCGCCCAATGGTGATTGTCTCTTTATGCTCAAAAGCACGTCTTTTTAATGCTTCAAGAAGTTGATCTATATCCTTTAGCAAAATATCACTCGCACGCATCAATTGAATGTTCAGCGTTGTATCGAGAACATCAGATGATGTCATGCCTTGGTGGATAAAACGTGCTTCTGGTCCAATGAATTCAGCTAGGTGGGTTAGAAATGCGATAACATCATGTTTGGTAATTGCTTCAATTTCATCAATGCGATTGACATCAAATTTAGCTGCTGCCCCTTTTTCCCAAATGACTTTGGCGGCTTCTTTCGGAATAATCCCTAAGTGAGCAAGGGCATCACAGGCATGGGCTTCAATTTCAAACCAAATACGATATTTTGTTTCGGGAGACCAAATTGTTACCATTGCAGGGCGGGAATAACGTGCGATCATCATTTTTTTCCTTGTTGTGAGAGGATTGCGGCTTGGCGCAATGCATTAATACGTGTTCTGTAAAGCTCTTTATTTCCATCTTTATAAATTGCAGAGCCTGCGACAAATACATTTGCACCAGCTTTTGCTGCTATCCCAATTGTATCAACGGTGATACCACCATCAACTTCAAGATCAATAGGGCGGTTTGCAATCATGCTTTTAACGCGCTTAATTTTATCTTTTATTTCTGGAATAAAACTTTGTCCACCAAAACCGGGATTGACTGTCATGATGAGAATGAGATCTAATTGATCAAGCAAATATTCAAGTACATGTTCAGGGGTGCTTGGATTGAGTGCGATTCCTGCTTTTTTTCCCATTTTTTTGATTGTTTGTAATGAACGATGAAGATGTGGACTTGCTTCAGCATGAATGGTTATAATATCTGAACCCGCTTTTGCAAAAGCTTCCAAATAAGGGTCTACTGGTGCGATCATCAGGTGGACATCAAATATTGCTTTTGTTAATGGGCGTAGAGCCTTGATTATTTCAGGACCAAAGGTGATGTTAGGAACAAAGTGCCCATCCATAATATCAAGATGAAGCCAATCTGCACCAGCATCAACAACATCTAACATTTCTTGTCCAAGTTTAGAAAAATCAGAAGCCAAGAGAGAAGGCGAAATGAGATGAGAATGGGGCATTAAAATCTCCTTGATTGGCAGTTTTTATCATATCGCTGTGTATACACAAATATCTTTTGTGTTATGACGGAAAAGAAAAAATATGTATTATAGATCTTTTTATGGAAAGATCGCTTGAAATTTTAAAGCTTTATAAGTGAAAGATATGTCGAATCATAAAACATATTTGATGCCTGAACTTCAACATAAACATACTATCGCGGTTTCTTCCCAAGAATATCGAGATGCCATGAGTCTTTTTGCAGGAGCTGTGCATATTGTGACAACAAATGGTATTAAGGGAAGACGCGGGGTGACTGTTTCGGCGTGTTGTTCTTTATCTGATGATCCTCCAACCCTTCTTGTTTGTCTCATGCGCCATAATTTAAAGAATCAGGTGTTTATGGAGAATGGAAATTTTTGTGTTAATAGCTTGGCAGGAAAGCATCGTTCATTAGCGGATGTTTTTTCGAGGCGTTGCAATTCTACACAAAATGAGCGTTTTGATGTTGCTCAATGGGGAGCTTTGCAAACGGGGGCGCCTAGTCTTTCAGACGCTCTAGCATCGTTTGATTGTCGTTTGATTTGTTGGCATGAGCACGCAACCCATTGTGTTTTGATTGGTGAGGTTGTTGCAATTAACTGTAATCAAGAAAAAGATGCTTTGATGTATTTGAAACGTGAATATCACACTTTGCCTTTATAAAGATTTTATTTTTTTGCATTGATGAAATGATTTATTGTTGCTTCATTTAGACTTTAAACAATGAATGAGAGAGTAGGGGAGGGATGGCTCTGATATCTGATATTAGATTTCCTTCTTTTAAAAGTTTTTCAATAAGCGAGAAAAATGATTCTGGATGAGATTTGATCAAGAATCCAATCTACATAAAAAGCGATTAAACCTAAACAGTGCATTTAGACATATTCGTCAATTGTTATGAAAAGACATTTTACTCTTGTGTTGATGGGTATTGCACAATATATAGACCGCACATAGCATATGTGGAGGTTTTTTATTGCATGAGCGAAGAGATTGATGGTCAATATCGCCCTAGTGAAGATGAGCCTTTTATGAATGAGCGGCAAAAGGCGTATTTTCGTGCTAAACTGGTTTCTTGGAAGAATGATATATTAAAAGAAGCTCGTGAGACTTTGGAAAATTTGCAGGAAGAGAATGTTGGTCAACCCGATTTGACTGATCGGGCTTCTTGTGAAACTGATCGTACAATCGAATTACGTGCTCGTGATCGTCAGAGGAAACTTATTTCAAAAATAGATGCTGCTTTAGAGCGCATTGATAATGGGACATACGGTTTTTGTGAAGAAACCGGCGAGCCCATTAGTATAAAGCGTCTTGAGGCTCGGCCGATAGCCGTTTTGTCATTGGAAGCGCAAGAACGTCACGAACGACGTGAAAGAGTTTATCGCGATGATTAAGGTCATTGAAATGATAAAAAACGAAATTCGTGGTGATAAAATTGTGTATTTTTATTTTTGAGGAGTAGGAATGAATAAAGATGGTTCTTGCCGCCCCTCAATTTCGGCGGTGATTGCTGAATCTTTTACCGCTTGATTCGTAAAAGGAGAGGGATTTTTATCCGATATGTTGTTTCTTTCTGTAGGGGCGGAATTTAGATGTGTGTGTGTTTCTCTCTTTTGTATTTTAGATGTACCTGTAATATCGGATTCTACAACTACATCTGTTAATCCGCCAATAAGGAGCAAATGTTCTTTATTATCGCAACGGACTAAAACAAGGCGGCGTGCTCGATCTATAGAAATTACTTCACATAATGCTAATCGTGATAGACTTTTTTTTCTATTAATGCTGAATCTTCTCGTACTTAAACGACGTAAAAACAAGATAATTATGGTAATAGCTGTGATTGTTATTATAAAAAACAAAGAGCTTATCGTTATTTTCGCAGCAGATACACCTATTTGCTCTGATAACCAGATATACATAGATTTTCTCCCATTTTTGTGTGAAAATATCGTTTTTTATCGAGATAAATTTATAAATACACCCTTAAAAGGCTCACTTAAATACAAGAAATAAAATTTTTAACATTAAGTGAGCTTTCTTAGAAAGATAATATCATAGTATATACTTTATAACAATGAATATAAAGGAAGTTTTGTGATATAAGAAACAGCTAAATCTAAGGCAATGAGAGATGGATAAAGGTTTTGATAATAATAAAAGATCAGTGTCTTCTGTTCATCGAAGAGTTGTGATTTTTGGTGTTGTTTTTATATTAGTTTTTCTTTTCATTGTGGGTATTTTAGGTTTTTTTTATCCACAAAGCTATTTGCAAAAGGCGATATCAATATCTTTTTTGATTCTAGCAATTATCGGTGTTGCAACACTCGTTTTGTGTGGAATGGGCATTTTAAGATATCATGTGTGGTCGCATGAAGATTTTGATTTTAGCATCTTTAATAGGAGCGATGATGCAATTGTAATCTCTGATCTTTCTGGTTTTGTTTATTATTCTAATCAAAACTATCAAAAAATTCTGACCTATAAGCCTGAAGTGTCTTGTTATATGGTTATTGCTGATCTTCCAGGAGCAGGTGCACTCTCGTATCGCTTAAAGGTTGCTGCCTGTAATAATCTTGCAGCGCAAGAGGAATTGAGAGTAGAACAACCAATTTTTACCGATTCTACACCAAAAAAATCTGTTTGGTATAACATTTCCGTGCAGCCTATCACAAAACAGAAAAAAAAGCTTTTATTTTGGCGTATTACTGATATTTCGCATTTACAACAAACGCGAGAAGTTTTTTTCTCGAACCTTCAAGAGGCTATCAATCACTTGGATCAAGCCCCTATTGGTTTTGTATCCGTTAATAGACATGGAACTATTCTTTATGCCAATGCGATTTTTGCCGAATGGTTTTCAATTGATTTAGCGAATTTCTCAATTGGTCAATATAATTTTGATTCGTTATTTGATAGCGTTGGCGCTAAGAGCTCATGGAGTGATATCTGTTTGCAAACCAACAGATATCAAAGTTCAGGTTACTCTTTACCTTATAGGTTTTCGTTATGTTTAAATTCACACACGACTTGTGAGAAAATATTCCATTGTCTTATATCTGTTTCTTCTCTCTTAGAAGAGGAGGCCATTTATCGTATTGTGATCATTCCACAACAAATACAAAAAGAAGAGGACGATCAATTAAAATTACCCAGTATATTAGGAGAATATTTTGATGCGAGTCCTTTTGCAATAGCCGTGGTGGATCATGCAGGGCAATTGATTCATATGAATAAAGCTTTTTCATCACTCACGGGATGTATGGACAAAGCTGTCAATTTTTATGATGTTATTTCTCGTCGTGATTGTGTGCAGTTAGAGCGTTCTTTTCAGAGAATTGCGACAAATAAAAATTATTTTGTTTCTCTAGAAACTGTTTTAGAAAAAAATGAAGAATGCCATTTACGACTCCATATTATGTCTGTACCGCCTTATCATGGTGATGCATTGCAAGATTTGCTTATTATCTCTGTGATTGAAACAACCGAACAAAAAACACTTGAAGACAAAATGATGCAAAGTCAGAAGATGCAAGCTGTAGGACAATTGGCTGGCGGTATTGCTCATGATTTTAATAATGTTTTAACAGCAATTTTAATGTCGTGTGATCTTCTTTTAAATACGCATCGTAGTTCTGATCCTGCTCATGCTGATCTGATCAATATTAAAAATAATGCTAATCGAGCAGCTGCTCTTGTACAGCAATTATTAGCTTTTTCTAGAAAGCAAACACTTCGACCTGAAGAAGTTGATTTTACTGAATTTTTATCAGATATCCGCAATCTTATTTTACCACTTTTGGGGAATAATATTCAGTTAAAAATTATCCATGGAAGAGATTTGTGGAGCGTTGAAGTTGATCAAGCATCTTTCCAGCGTGTTATTATGAATTTGGTTATTAATGCGCGTGATGCCATGTTAGATGGAGGTATTGTTACGATTGCGACAAACAATATTACAAAGCAACAAAGTGCTGAATTTAATCATCTTGGTTTAGCAATTGGCGAGTATGTGCAATTGACTATTTCAGATACAGGGGCTGGTATATCTGCTGCTATACAAGAAAAAATGTTTGAGCCATTTTTTACAACAAAAGAAGTTGGAAAAGGAACAGGACTTGGTTTATCAATGGTTTATGGAATTATCAAGCAGAGCGGTGGGTACATTTATTGTGAAAGTAAAGAAGGTGAAGGAGCAACATTTCATATTTTTCTTCCCCGTTATATCCCCAATATAAAAGGAGAAATTTCTCAAAAGATTGAAAAAGATGAAGAGAAAGATAAAAATATAGACTTAACAGGATCTGCGACTGTTTTATTGGTTGAAGATGAAGATGCGGTCAGAATGGGGGGGGTAAGAGCTCTTCAAATGAGAGGATATACGGTTTTAGAGGCAGCAAGTGGGGTGGAAGCACTCTCTATTCTTGAGGAACAAAAAGGAGAAGTTGATATTATTGTTTCCGATGTGGTGATGCCAGAAATGGATGGGCCCACTTTATTGAAGGAAGTCCGTAAAAACTATCCTGATATCAAATTTCTTTTCGTTTCTGGATATGCAAAAGATGCCTTTGCTAAAAATCTTCCACAAGATGCTGTTTTTGGTTTTTTATCTAAACCTTTTACACTCAAACAGTTAGCTGTAACAGTTAAAGAAACACTTTCGTCATAAACAAAAATTTATGCAATAGAAAATTGCGTATTTTAAGATTTTTTAGGCGAAATACGAGAGTATTTTGATAAATAGAGCTTATGATAATGTCATAGAATTGAATAAAGAAGAAAAATTTTAAAAATGAACTAAAATTCAAAAAATTACATATTTTGTGCAAAAATTTATGAAGATATGGACTCTATTATGTCAATATTTCATAGAGATTTTCAATTGTAGATACTGAGCAAAAACTATGTGTAAAGCATTGAAATATGCTGATTAATAGATTGTTGATACACTCAAAAAGATAAAAGCTGTTGTTGCGTATCGACCATTTTGCTCTTCCCTTCAATAAATGCTTTTAAGGCTTCGGGATAGAGTTTATGCTCTGCTTTAAGAACTCTTTGTGCTAAGCACTCAGCAGTATCATGGGGATAGACTGGAACGGCTGCTTGGGCAAGGATTTTTCCTGCATCCATGTCTTCTGTAACAAGGTGAACAGTGCAACCCGTGATTTTTACACCTGCTTGTAAAGCTTTTTCATGTGTGTTTAAGCCTTTAAATGAAGGCAAAAGAGAAGGATGAATGTTTAAAATTCGTCCTTCATAAAGTTTTACAAAACGTGGTGAGATAAGGCGCATATACCCTGCAAAGCAGAGAAAATCCGGTTTATATTGATTTAAAATTGTAAAAATATTTTCTTCATGCTCTTCTTTTGTTTTGTAAATTTTACGATCAACAATATGAATAGGTAAGTTATGGTTTTGCGCTTTTTCAATACCGTTGGCACGCGGATTATCGCAAATAACCGCAACGATTTCAGCAGGATATGCCGTTTGTTGACTAGCTTGAGCAAGGGCGACCATATTGGATCCATTACCAGAAATGAAAACGACGATTTGTTTTTTCATAAATGCAGTACCCCTTTATAAAGTATTCCTTTATTTTGATCTTGGCATTTTGTTAAAATGCCAAGGGGAGTTACAGTCTCTCCTTTTCTTTCAAGAGCTTGTGTAATTGTTTCAGCTGCATGCTGTGCTACGATAATGATCATGCCAATACCACAATTAAATGTTCTTAACATTTCTGTTTCTTCTATTTTACCTTGTTTGGCAATCCATGAAAATACTGCTGGAACATTGATGTTAGAAAGATTAACTTCAGCGCAGAGAGAGGATGGAAGGACACGTGGAATATTTTCAGGAAAACCTCCACCCGTAATATGAGCAAGAGCTTTAATCCCTTCATATTTTCTCATGATGGGAAGAAGCGATTTTACATAAATGCGTGTTGGTGTAAGAAGTGCTATACCAAGGCTGCTTTCGGGGGAAAAAGGGGCAGGGTCATTCCATTTGAGATAATTTTGCTGGATGATTCGTCGAACAAGCGAAAAGCCATTGGAATGAATTCCAGAGGCGCTTAGACCTAATATAATATCACCTTCTGTCAAATCTTTTGAAGGGAGTAACTTGCTACGTTCGCATGCTCCAACAGCAAAACCAGCTAGATCATAATCTCCCTCTGCATACATTCCTGGCATTTCTGCAGTTTCTCCTCCAATAAGAGCAGCACCGGCTTGTTTACATCCTTCTGCAATACCGGAAACAATCGCAGCTCCTTGTTCAGGGTCAAGCTTTCCAGTTGCAAAATAATCCAGAAAAAAGAGAGGTTCAGCCCCTTGTACGAGTAAATCATTGACACACATAGCTACAAGATCAATACCTACAGTGTTATGGTGACCTACTTCAATGGCAATTTTTAATTTTGTTCCCACACCATCATTGGCTGCTACTAGGATAGGATCCGTAAAGCCTGCTGCTTTTAAATCAAAAAGTCCACCAAAACCGCCAATTTCTGCAT
Organism: Bartonella sp. CL162QHHD; assembly: GCF_042195435.1. Taxonomy (NCBI): domain Bacteria; kingdom Pseudomonadati; phylum Pseudomonadota; class Alphaproteobacteria; order Hyphomicrobiales; family Bartonellaceae; genus Bartonella; species Bartonella sp. CL162QHHD. Next base: position 48,161 of record NZ_JBHIOG010000050.1, on the reverse strand, counting down.
CTGTTCCGGCTCGTTTTGTTGCGCGTATAAAGGGTTTAATTTTTTCTACCATGGCATTACCCATATCGATGTTTACACCGGCTTTTGCGTAGGTAAGACCAGCTTTGGATTTATCCCCAGCCTTGGATTTATTATTTGTAAGATCTTGATTGCTCATTGGAGCCTTCCTTTAATGGAAAATCAGGTTTTGATATTATGCAATGCCATGATAGAGTTCTCTCTGCAAGAGATATTGATAAGAAAATAAGCAACTTTTCTTGTACCTTATTTTGAAGTTGTTTATAATTTTTTGTGAAGAATTTTTAGGATATTTTATGAGCAAGATATCAGATAATCACGGACAGTCCTCTTGGCAGCTTATGAGAAAGAAAGTGAGTGAGAATACATCTCGTGATCGTTATAAGACTTATGTGCCAGCGTATACTCAATTACCTTTGCCGAATAATATGAAAAGGCAAATCTTTTTTTGGCTTGGTACGCTGATTTTTTTCATTTTTTTTATGTTTGTTTTTGGATCAATTTTGCTTCCTTTTGTGGCAGGGATTGTGTTGGCTTATTTTCTCAATCCCATTGTTCAATTACTTGAAAAATTTGGTATTCGTCGTGTGTTTGGGACTGTCCTTATCACCCTATTTATTGTTATTACCTTTGTTGCTGCTTTAATTATTTTGATTCCTGTTATTAGTTGGCAAATACAGCAATTTATGAGTGATGGTTTACCTGTTTACATTAATCGTATTCAAACCTTTTTTGTTGAGCATGATTTTGATTGGTTAAGGCGCTATTTTGGAAGTGATCCAAATGAATTACGGAATAATATTAAAGGATTTTTGGGAGAAGGTTCGGATTTTATTACGTCTCTTTTGAATTCACTTTTAAAGTCAGGAAAATCAATCGTTAATATCGTTAGCCTATTTGTTGTGGCACCTGTGGTGGCATTTTATATGTTATTAGATTGGCCACGTATGGTAACAGCAATCGATTCGTTAATACCGCGTGATCATCTTGAAACTGTTCGTAGTATTTTTCATGAAATGGATAGAGCTATTGCAGGCTTTGTTCGTGGACAAGGAACAGTTTGTCTCATATTGGGAGGCTATTATGCTATTGGTTTAACGATTGCAGGACTCAATTTTAGTCTTTTGATTGGTATGTTTATTGGTCTTATTAGCTTTGTTCCTTATATCGGCACAATGAGTGGTTTGGTCCTTTCTGTTGGTATTGCATGGGTCCAGTTTTATCCCAATAATTGGGGGGGAATCATCGTTGTGATGGCACTTTTTTTAATTGGTCAGTTTATTGAAGGTTATATCCTTCAACCCAAGCTTGTAGGTTCATCAGTGGGATTACATCCCGTATGGTTGATGTTTTCACTTTTTGCTTTTTCTTCACTCTTTGGTTTTACTGGTATGCTTGTTGCTATTCCTGCGGCCGCGGCTGTTGGCGTTTTAGTTCGTTTTGCTCTTCATACTTATCTGAGTTCTCAGATGTATTCGCGAAGCGGAAATTCGGAGCCGCTAAAATGAATGGGCGTGAAACGCAATTATCTTTAAATTTTCCCTATGATCCGATTTTTCAATTTGAGGATTTAGTGGTAACGGAAAGCAATCGTATGGCTTTTCAGCTTATTGATCACTGGCCCAATTGGAGCTTACCTATTGCAGTTTTGGTTGGTAAAGAAGGCTCTGGAAAAACGCACTTTTCTAATATATGGCTCCAAAAAGCAGATGCTTTCAGGATTCAGCACAATGAAATTGATCAGGCTATTACTATGGCTTCTTTAGGCAGATCATTTTTAATAGAGGATATTGATACAGGTGAAATCAATGAGACAGAACTTTTTCATTTAATTAACAGTATTAAGCAAGCAAATCTTGATGCACGACAGGCTACTTTATTGATGACGGCACAAACACTTCCTTCCGCTTGGAATTTAATGTTAAATGATCTAAAAAGTCGTCTTAATTCGGTGATGTTCGTTGAAATTAATCAGCCTGATGATGCATTGTTAACAGCTGTTGCATTTAAGCTTTTTTCAGATAGGCAACTTATTGTACATCCAGATACGGTTTATTATCTTGTAAGTCGTTGTGAACGTTCTTTATTTTCATTGAAGCGTGTTATTGATTTTGTTGATCAGTTGGCATTACAAAGAAAAAGAAAAATAACACGTTCTGTTATTGCTGAAGTTTTGAATAGAAGAAATCCGTAAATACTCCTTATCATGGCTTACTTATTCTGTCCTTCTACTATCGTTTCAATACGTGGAAAGACAAGTCATTTAAATTTTCTCCTTTTTGGATATCTATATAAAAGTAAAAAATAATATTTTTTACTTTTATCATGTGTTTATTTTAAATAGCTTTGAGATTTTATTGTATGATGTTGAATTCTTTCCATCTTCGCATTTGAAAATTTTTCTAAAAAGAGCGCTTTATTTTATTTATAATAAAATCTTTGTGCTTTGAAAAAATGTTTGTTGTTTATGGATTTGGATTGTAGAAGATTCTAGAATTTTTAATAAAAGCGTCTTTGGGAAGATAGAAAAAGAGAGGAAAAAGCTTAATACAGCTGAATTTTTTGGCTTATGTGCTCTTTGGAAAAGTTTTTCTATGATATTTAAGTCATTTTTTTCTAAAATTGTATCTGTGGAATGCATTTTGATACAGTGAGAGCTTGCTTAAAAAAGGACAAAAATTATGAAGTCCTTATAGAGAAATTCATTCTTTTTTAATATAGATTGGATTTTCTACGGAGGTTATTTTCTACTACTTGTTAATAAATCTGTTATTGAGTAGGGAAAAAAATTTAAAAATGTGCTTTTTTGTAAAGAAATGCAACAAAATTAAAAAAAAGTGTGTTTTTCTCTTGCACTTCTGTTGTGAAAATTTTAGGAAATGTGCATCAAGTAAATGTAAATGGCGGAGCGTAGCGCAGCCTGGTAGCGCACCTGATTTGGGATCAGGGGGTCGTAGGTTCGAATCCTATCGCTCCGACCATATTTGATTGAGTGTGTGAGAATGACCCAATTGGGTACGTGTGGTGAGAAACTATCATTCAAGCGTTGTGTAATCTGAAGGAAAAAGGCATGATCGCACGTATTTATAGTCCTGCTAAGACAGCTATGCAGTCAGGTAAGGGGAATACAGGTTTTTGGATTCTAGAGTATGAGCCGGTGAAAGCGAAAATGCTTGAACCTCTTATGGGGTACACGGCAACGTCTGATATGAATAATCAGGTAAGAATCCGATTTAATAGGAAGGAAGAAGCGATTGCTTTTGCGCGTAAGAATGCTATCTCTTACCGTGTAGAAAAGAAACATACGTCGATTCGACGTGCTATTTCTTATTCTGATAATTTTCGCAGTGATCGGCAGCATTCTTGGACACATTGAATTAAAGATGCTATTTTGAATTGAGAAAATAATCAGTTGGGTCCCGTAGCTCAGCTGGATAGAGCAACGGCCTTCTAAGCCGTGGGTCACAGGTTCGAATCCTGTCGGGATCACCATGTTTAAATGATATTAATAGGCTATAAAAAGTTAGAGAGTTTTCCTTTTATTCTATTAGCTTATTTTTCTGTAAACTCCCGAACCTTTTTGATGTTTTTTGGTTGATTTTGTTGCTAAACGTTTTCTGTTGACTGTTTTAGTATAAAATGATGCTGTTTTCTCTTTTTTCAGTAAAAATTGCTTTTGATTGCTGAAACTTTAGCATTGCATATTCTTGCCGCGTGTTGCTACTATATCACATGCTTTAGGAAACAGATTGCAAAAACTCTTTTTTACGAGCTTCTTTTCATCTTTCTGAAAATGAATATTTTATTTCTTAGATTAGATTTAAGCATTGCGGCTAATGCTGGTGAAATTGCCAAAAAACATCTATTGTGATTTTTTTTATTTTTTATGAATAATATTATTACGTTTTTCAGCATGATCTTTGGTAAGATCGATTTTGATTAGATACAAGGCATGATGGATTCGATTTAGAACTGTTTATGATGAGAATTTACAGACGGCACAAGAGGTAGGGAATATCTTCTTGTCTTGGAAGCTGTGATTCATAACGAATTACTTCTTTATAGTTTTTTCGTATAAAAAGTTGTTATATGTGCCGTCCAGATAAGATATTGTTTTTTTCAATGAGAGACACTTGCGGACAATTTGATTTAACATGATTGTCACTTTTTCTCAGGTAGGGTTATAGGTTGCATCAATGTTTAGGTTTTCTTAGTCTTATAGGTTTAAGAATGTATACTGTGTATTTATATGAATGAAGATAGATTGTATCTTAGAGTTAAATTTTTAGATTTCATATTTACATTTTCAAATGTTTTTTCTTATTTCTTTATAGTTTGTACATCATGTTAGAAGTATTTTAATATTGGATAACAATCACATTAAAATGTTATGCAGATGAGATCTGAAGATCTAAACTCACACGGTTCAAGGTGATCATTATTTCAATAAGAATATAGTGTGAGGAGAATGCCATTTTACAGGCTTTGTTTTAAGAGATATCTCTTAAAGCTCACTTCACGCTGGCACTCGTGAATGGTACAATGATAAATCCATTGAGCTCCATCATCTTTACACTTATGAAGAAATAAGCTGACGCTATCATATACTTTGCCTATTTGTCAGCCTCCGATGTTGCAATAGATCTTAGCACTTAAGGCATTTATCGGCATTTTTGTGCTTTTTTATACAATTTTTACTTAATACTAATTCCTCTTATGACGTGTAAGAGAGACGGTTTTGTTTGATTCAATATAAATTAGGTTTGAAATGAGAAAACATTACGATATTCGGATTTCTCATTGAACATGGCAAACAATAAAACATGATTATAAATCAATGTATTTTTAGAATGAAAAAATTTTCTTTTATCGTGTTTTTTTTACTATTTTTAATATTTTATTATAATCTGTAATTGGTAAACTCAAAATACAGCTCTAAGGTTAAGTGTTTTATATCTATCGAAGTGACTGTGGTTATATCTAACTGTTTGGACAACAAGTGTATACCAATAGACATGAAAGAATTAAGAAAAACAGGGGATAGATCAGGAAATAAACAATATTTTTTAGAACAGAAGCCTATGCTTGTCGCAAAAGTTTTACAATCAAGACTTCTGATCCGTTGAGGCGTGAAGCTGTTGGCATGTTTTTTAGAACTTTAGAGGATTTTTCACAAGAGGATTTAGAAGCATTCAAAACATTATTAGAGATGATTAGCGAAGCGCAAAGAAAAGAAAATGCTACTGTTGTAGAGAAATGTTAGAAAATCCTATTCCCTTAACTTTATTAAGGTATCCCTCATAGCAAAAAACACTTGGAAAACCAATAAGTTATTGTTGATATAAAATGCAATGGTGGGCGTGACAGGGATTGAACCTGTGACCCCTACGATGTCAACGTAGTGCTCTCCCGCTGAGCTACACGCCCATTCATTGATGTTGCATACACCATATAGAATGCCAAACGTCAATGCCTAATTTCATTTTCTCTTTCAACAGATGCAAATAACTTTAAAAATACTTTTTAAGCAGCGATAAGGATCTTTTCAACTTCATTGACGAGTTCACGTAAGTGAAATGGCTTAGAGAGAACCTTTGCATCAGGAGGGGCATCACTATTTGAATTGAGTGCTACTGCTGCAAAACCTGTAATGAACATTACTCGTAAATCAGGGTCAATCTCAGTAGCACGTCGTGCAAGTTCGATTCCGTCCATCTCTGGCATCACAATATCAGTCAGGAGAAGGGAAAATGGCTCTTCTTGTAAACGTTCATATGCGCTAATACCATTATCGAAATCGGCGACTTCGTAGCCTGCACGTTCTAAGGCTTTTACGAGAAAGCGACGCATATCGTTATCATCTTCTGCGAGCAGGATTCGTTTCATGATTATGTTCCAATGGCTCCATTTGTCAGAGTTTTGCCGCATCAATTATACAATATAGAGTATTTAGAAAAAAGATGGTAAAATGCTCATAATTGAAATGAATGGCAAAATGGTTAATTCTTACATTCTTATTCAGAATACAGCATATTCGTTGTGAGTTGGTTAAATTCGAAATATATGTGATTTTGAAAAAAGAAGGGGGGCTCTAAAACTTCTAAGATGATTCATTGCTATCTTTTCTTTTAAATTTGCTGATTATTATCAGAATTCCATTAAAAAACTTATGAAAACCATTATTGTAGGGACTTCCTATATCGAGAAATTAAAAGAATATTATGTTAATTTATTGTTTTTAAAAAGTTCTCCTAAGAAATAGAAATTTTATAGTTGTTTGTTTTTATAGAGATTTGTAATAAATATTATAAATGCGCTTTATTTCCAGTTTTTTTCCTTAAATAGATGAAAAATATTATTTTTCTAGATATAATATTAAATGAGTATTTTATAACAAATCAAAAATAGTATTTTGATGCTTTATTTATAAATATGTATCATGTTATATTAAGATAGATTTATTATTTTTATTTATATAAATAGTTTTTTATTAAGTTATTTTTTATGATATAAAATAATATTGTTTAATGTAATGATATACTTTGTATATTAGTTTTTTTATTAGAATGCGTGGTGAATATTTAGGTCATGGCTTGTCTGTAGAGGCTAGAAAACGAATCATATGAGTGGTTGGAAAGTAAAATCCATTATATTAAAAAGTGTTTGTAGATCCAATGCTCGTAGAAAATTTCTTTTTTGATAGGGCGGAGCAGAATTAAGGTTTAGTGTTATTTTACAGATACATTATCGGGAATAAATGCATCAAATGCAGCCCAAAATTGCTTTTTATAATCTTCGTTAACCATAATTGTATCCAGTTCAGCGCCTGTAATAGTAATACTTTCTGTCAGACGTGTGTGTTGGCATAATTGCTGCACTTCAATGTTGTTTGCAATATTATTTTGATTGGCAAGAATAAAGAGTGTTGGGATTCGTAAATCTCCATGAAGTACATTTCTCTTCACAGAATCAATCGCATTAAATACTGATGCTATCCATTGGGATGTTGGGGGCTTAATGGAAGAGAGCGGCACTTTATGTATGTGTCCCAATTGTATATTTTTTTGTTTTGTTTTGTTTAATTTTTTACCATCTTTCGCTGGTATAAAGCCAAGACCTATATCAGAAAGAAATTGTGTTAATTTATGTTGAAAACCATTTGTTTTATTGCCGAATGGAGCAAAAAGGGGAGAAACACAGAGCAATCTATTAAACTGATGATTAATGAGATCTAATCCGCTAAGTGCTATCAATCCACCTATGCCGTAGGCAAGCATAGAGTAAGGTGGCGGACAATTAGGATAAACAATATTTTTAAGAAATTTATATAAGTCATTAATATCGTTATTTATATCAAAATAATGATGTCTGTTTTGTTTTCTTATCTTGAGGGATGTTTTTTCTTGATCAAACCAGTCAAATATTGCTGTATGAAAACCGCGTTTAGAAATTTCATTTATTAATAAAAAATATTTTTCTAAAGCATTTGCGTAGCTTTTGAGAATAACAATTGTTCCCTTAGATTTTTCCACCTCAGGATATGTTATAGCAAAACGAATTTCATGATCTATTGCTATTTTAAGAGTACCATGATGGACATTAAGAGGAGTGGCCCCCCAGTCTATGGGATAAAGAGGTGTTTCCAATTGAAATCCTTTACAGTGTATTTGCTGCTTAGTGCTTTGACATTTATGTAATGAAGAAAAAGGATTTAAAAAGGGGTATATTGCTTTTTAGATAGTTTTTATCAATTTAGGTCCCAAAGAGTTGAAATAAAGAAAAACGATTACTAGATAATATAGTGCGGTTGCCATGATGGGGCCGCAGGTTCACAAGTAAGTTTGCCATGTGGGAACTTTGTGAATTAGTTATAAATTATAGTCGCTCTAGAGGAGGGCAATATTATGCGTCAAGTAGATTTTTCACCATTTTATCGTTCCACAGTAGGTTTTGATCATCTTTTTAACTGGTTTGATTCTAGAACACAACCAGACGAAGTTTCTTCTTATCCCCCTTATAATATCGAGCGTTTAACTGAAGATTCTTATAGAATTTCTATGGCTGTTGCTGGTTTTTCTCAAGATGAAATTGATATTGAAACGCATTGTAACCAGCTGATCGTTAAGGGAGACAGAAAGTCTAAAAATGATGATGAAGAGCGAGAATTCCTTTATCGAGGTATTGCTTCGCGTGCTTTTGAACGGCGTTTTCATTTAGCTGATCATGTTAAGGTTATTGGGGCAGAACTTGGAGATGGACTTCTTCATATTCAGCTTAAAAGGGAAATGCCAGCTGAATTAAAACCTAAAAAGATAACCGTACAGATGTCACCATCCACTACAAAAAATGATAACAGCGACATTATCGTGTAAAGAAAATTTAGAAAATATGAGATCGAATAATTATAAATTTTTCTGAAGAATAAAAAACGCGAGACAAAAGGTCTCGCGTTTCGTATGTGTTTTCCTAAGAACGAAGCGCATTTAAATAAAACAGCTTATCTCGAATTTATGATAAAATATCATTGCACATTATTCTATGTTGAAGAAAAATTTCATGTGTGTGCAATTGAAATGCATAATAATTCACTTTTTAAGTAAGCTTATTTTATAGCATTTTAAAAATGGTCGGAGCGGCGGGATTTGAACCCACGACCCCTTGACCCCCAGTCAAGTGCGCTACCAAGCTGCGCTACGCTCCGAGTTTGTGTAAAACGATTAAATGACTGTTTCTTTAAAGGCAAGAGAAAAAATAAACAGAATAATCTAAAATGCTCTTGCACTTAGAGCTTTTGAAAGTAAAAATTTTGGACATCAATATTTTGTTGTTAATTCAAGATAAATAACGAATTTGTAAAATTCTTTGTGATCATTAAATTTTTAGCACTATAGTTAATAGATGTATGCATTTAATTACTTTTGAGATTGTGAGGGGGTAAGATTGGTGACTTTAGGGGTATGAATTGGAGCAAATGAGTGCGGAAGGTATATTTTTTTTCTTACCTAATCGTTACTTTTCTAAAAAGATAAAGATTTTCAAAAGAAGAGGAGTGAATGTATGGTTTTGAAAAGTTTTCGTTTTTTTAGAGTTTTTATAGATGAGGTATTTTGCATTTTATGTGGACAAAAAATTGTAAGTTCTGGATTATATAATCACAAATCTCATTTTACGGGTATGTATTTTTATCCAAATAAACAAGGTCAGAATGCTTTAATTTATGTTTTGTTTTTTTTCTGAAATATCAGATAAAATATTATAGAGGAAAAACTTTCAAAGTGTCTATTGAACTAAGAAAAGAGTAAACTATGAGCCGTTTTTCGGTAATAAATTTGACGCAAGCAGCAGTGGATCGTGTTAAAGCAATTATGGATGCAAAAGATGCACAGGGTATTCTTGTTGGTATCAAAAAAGGTGGTTGTGCAGGGATGGAGTATACAATTACTCTTGTCAAAGAAAAGGGGATAGATGCGGATGTTGTTGAAGTGAATGGTGCCCGTGTTTTTGTAGCACATGATGCGGTATTATTTTTATTAGGGACGCAGATGGATTATGAAGTGACAACGCTGCGGTCTGGTTTTATCTTTAAAAATCCTAATCAAGTTTCAGCATGCGGGTGTGGAGAATCGGTGGAACTTCGTCCTGCTACGCAGGATCAATATAAAACAAATTGAGCTGAGCTAAATTATAATTTAGTAATTTTAGAGGGTATTGTTCTTTTAGGTAGAAGAAATCTACTATTTTTTATTGTTCATTTTTAGCTTGCTTCCAAAGTGCTTCCATTTCATTCAAGGATGCGTCAGTGAGTGTTTTAGATTGAGTGGATAGCTTTTCTTCAATATAGGCGAAACGATTTCGAAATTTTATATTCGTTTTTTTTAATGCTTTTTGTGAATCAATCGCTAAGTGGCGCGCGAGGTTAAGGAGTATAAAGTAGAGATCTCCAAACTCTGCTTCTATCTCTGAGTTTTGTTTATTTTTGATGGCTTCTTTGAGCTCTTCGAGTTCTTCTTCTATTTTTTCAAAAACTTTATCACTTTTTTGCCAATCAAAACCTACTTTAGCTGCTGCTTCTTGTAAAGCAAGTGCCTCTTGGTTTGCTGGCTGGATTTGTTTTACTTTTGCGAGTATGCTTGTGGAGGAATTGTTGTTTTTTTCTTCGCACATTCTTTTTTGTTCAACCTGTTCTCTTTTTTTTATATATTCCCACTCCTCTTTTATAAATCCTCGTTTTTTTTGCTCGGCATTTCCAAAAACATGAGGATGGCGTCGAATCATTTTTTCCGTGATTGCATAAACAACATCTTCAAAAGTAAAGCTGCCTTCTTCTTGTGCTATGGTAGCATGATAGACAACTTGTAAAAGAAGATCCCCAAGTTCTTCACAGAGATCCTTTCGATTCTTTCGTTCAATGGCATCGATGACTTCGTAAACTTCTTCGAGCATATAGGGTATGAGGGATTCAAAAGTTTGTTTTTTATGCCAGATACAACCATTATCAGAGTTTCGTAATGCAGTGATAATTGCTGTGAGATCTTTGATATCTTTTGAGGCTAACATTTTGCACTTCCTTTATAAGCAATAGAGCTTATGTTAGATGTCCCAACGCCTATGTAACCACATCCATTGTCCAGGATATTCACGGACCCAAGATTCAACAATATCATTTAATTTTTGCGTAGAAGCAGCTATATCGATATCATTTTTTTCATCACGTGGAAGTTCTACATGTTCATATAACTCTAAACGATGACGTCCACTAGGCAAACGAATACAACGTGCTGGATAAATATCACAGTCATATTGTCGAGCAAGTTTTATAATTAAGGGGTTTGTTTTAAGAGGTCTGTTAAAAAATGTTCCCATGATACCGCGGCGAAATTTTTGATCAACGAGCATACCAACATTTTCACCTTCTTCTAATTTGGCTGCTAATGCCCATGCTGCTCCGGCCTTGGAGGGAACAAGGTGTCCCATAGAAGTTTGTCGTGCTTTAAGGATTCGTTTGGCAACATAGGGATTATTGGGTGGTCTAAATAATACCGTAACATTAAGATCAAAACTTTGTGCACAAATAGGCAGAAGTTCAAAATTTCCAGTATGTGCGGTGAAAAAAATATGTGGTTTTTTTTCATTTTTTAATCGCTCAAATATTTCAATACCTTTAACCTCAATGAAACCTGGCTCGTCTGCATGAGGATCAAAATCAAAAATTTTATCAAGAAAAATATATTCGGCTAGGAAACGTCCTATATTTTCCCACATTTCTATTGCAATCGCACGGAGTTCTTGCTCTGTTTTTTCTGGATATGCACTCCTAAGGTTTGCAAGTGTGATTTGATGACGATGTACAAGGGGACCAATTTTTTTTGCTAACCAAGCAAAAAAAGAAATTCCCATTTTGGCTGGAAAACATTTTAGAATAAATAAAGAACCAAAGAGCAGATATGCCCATAACAAGTAGGATATTTTTTTAGCTATAATTTTAATACGATATATGAGATTTTTAAGAGAAAGCTTCATCATGATTTAATCGATTTTAAGGATAATTTTACCAAAAACATCACGGCTCTCCATTCGTTTTAAAGCTGTATCAATTTCATCCAGCCCAACAATTGTATCAATGACAGGGTGTACGGCTTTTTGTGCCATTTTTTGCATGGCATTTTTCATATTTTCCATACGGCAGCCAAATGAACCGAATATCTTAAGCTGTTGCTGGAATAATTGCATGAGATTTATTGGTGCTGAAACACCAGAGGTAGAACCGCAAGTCACTAAACGTGCTCCTTTTTTCATACATAACAGAGAACCGTTCCATGTATCTACACCAACATGCTCAAAAACAACGTCAACACCTTTTTTTTTGGGTTAATTTACGCACTACACCTTCAAAACGATCTTTACGATAATTAATCACATGATCTGCCCCAAGAGAGTGTGCTTTTGCAATTTTTTCATCTGAACCTACAGTTGTGATAACTGTACAGCCCATGTGTTTTGCAAGTTGAATGGCTGCAGAACCAATACCTGAGCCACCAGCCTGTATCAGGATTGTTTCTCCTGCTTGTAGTTTTGCGTTATCGAAAAGCATATGTTCTACGGTACCAAAAGTAATTGGAGCAACTGCTGCTTGCAATTCATCACATTGGGGTGGTGATGGAACTAATAAACGTGCTGGCAAATTGACAAGCTCACACGCAAATCCATCAAGGTGAAAACCGTAGACTCCCTTTACCTGACTGCAAAGATTATCCCGTCCTTCATGACAAGCTTGGCATGCTCCGCAGGTTTGTGCACCATAAATTGAGACAATCTGTCCAAGTTGGAGATGTTCAACGCCATCTCCTATTTGTATAACCTCACCAGAGGCTTCTGCACCAATGATGAGTGGCATTTTTCTTTTCGCAAAAGCCATGCCACGCCATCCCCATACATCAATATGATTAAGAGCAACGGCTTTTATCCGCACAGTTACTTCACCTATACTAGGTGAAGATGGCGGGGAAATATTGATGATTTCAAGCCGACGATCATCGAAGAGTTGCAGTGCACGCATTATCATCCCCCTTAAATATATTATTAGGTTAGCGTTATAAAATTTTATTATTAAAGGATTATCCTTTATATGCAGTGATAACAAGACTCATATTTTGACCACCAAATCCAAATGAGTTTGACAAAACCGCATTGACACAGGCCTTACGGCTATGATGAGGAACAACATCTAAAGGGATCGCAGGGTCAGGATTATCATAATTTATTGTCGGTGGAAGTATCCCCGATTGAATGGTTAAAAGCGAAAAAACCGCTTCTATTGCACCAGCAGCAGTTAATGTATGCCCAATCATTGATTTATTAGAAGAGACTGGAATATGCTTTAAAAGATCACCGAATACTGTTGATAATGCAAGATATTCCATTTTCTCATTTTCAGGTGTTGAAGTTCCGTGGGCATTAATATAATCAATTTCATTGATAGTTATTTTTGCATCGTCTAAAGCTTTGCGAACGGATTCAATTGCTGGTGATGCATCGGGTTTTGAACGTGTACGGTGAAAGTCATCAGCGGTTTCTCCACAGCCAGCTAAAATTCCTAAAACTATAGCATTACGGTTTAATGCGCTTTGAAGAGATTCAAGAACAAGAGCGCCTGAGCCTTCTGCCATAACAAAACCATCTCGATCACGGCTAAAGGGTTTTGCTGCTTTTTCTGGAGGCTCATTCTGAGTTGAAAGAGCAGATAGTAACGAAAAACGGATGAGAGATTCTGCTGAAACTGATCCATCTGTCGCAATTATAAGAGCTCGATTTGTTTCTCCCCGTCTAATAGACTCAACACCTAATTGAATTGCTGTTGCACCAGATGCACAGGCAGTGGAAAGTGTAACAGGAAGTCCTTTTGTGCCAAATGTTTTTTGAAGTTTTTCTGCAATTGCACCAAATTGTGTGGCTTCAAAAAGCGTCTCATGGAGTTTATCCTTACAGACTTTAAGAAGATGTGCATAAGAAGGCTCATTATTGAATTCTTCCTCTTGATCAAGACTAAAACGTGCTTTCCATTCAAGTTCAACAGGAGGAGCAGCTAGAAAGAGTGGTCCATTAAATTTTTTTTTATCAATAGCAGCTTGTTCTAAAGCTTCTTCAGCAGAAAGATGTGCAAGCTTCTCAGAGAGAGCTGAAGCACCAAGTGTACTTTCTTTAAGAAAATCAATTGTTCCAGCAATATATGTATTTAATCCCTCAACGGGAAAACGTGTTATTTTGTGGATACCACTTACACCACTTGTTAATTTTTGCCAATTTTCATGTTTCCCTTGTCCCAGTGATGTGACAATGCCTGCACCAGTTATTGCTACAAGTGGACGCCCAAAATGATCATGATATTTCACTATAGAAATTCCCCTTCAAACAGCTGTAAGACGCACAATACCTTCAGCTCTTTTTATACCAATAGTTGTAACAAATATTTCACGTACTTCTTTAGAAAAAGGTTTTTCATGAGGACTTAACGCTGGAAAACAATGTTTTTTTTCAATTGAAAGTGCTGCAAGAGCTAGAGCTAGAGGAAATTGTGCTTCCCTCATATAACCAAATAATGTTGTAATGCCACGATAAGATAGATCAGCATTATCAAGAGCATTTTGTTCTGCTTTTGTTGCTTCGTGAGCTCCTGAGGCTGCTGAAATGGCTAAGGCAGATTTAGCGCCAGCAGTTTTTAACATTGTTGCAATTGACTCTCTAAGTGGAATTTTGGTTCTATCTGTTTGGTCGGTAATAATTTGGTTAATTTCAGCATAAGCACGTGCGTTGCGTTTTTTGGCATGTTCTCCACTTTCAATAACTAGGAAGATACCACCAGAACCGGCTATGATACCGCCGCCGGGGTGGATTTCACGATCCCACACTGGGCTCCATCCATTATGGGTTAAAAGACCACCAAGTTCATGCGCCAACAACATATCATAACTTTGTGCATTATAGGAACTTCCTACAAGAGCATGGGTGCTTTGACCTGATTTAATACGAGCTACAGCAATTTGAAGTGCAGAAAGACCACTGCCTTCTTCTCCCATAAATGTACGAGATGATCCAGTGACTTTATGAACAATTGAAATGTTTCCTGCCAAAAGGTTTGAAAGTTGTGCCAAAAATAATGTTGGGCGAAGTTCAGTTGAAAGAGCAACATTTAACATAGAGGTATGATCGGCAACTGTGCGCGCTTTAGAAAGAATCTGTGTATCAACAGTAATATCACGTTCTCCCCCACTTGCAGCTACGATCATATCCATTGTTGAAGTGAGTTGTTCATTATTTTTCATGCCGGCATCATCAAGAGCAAGACCAGCCGCATAGGTACCAAGACGCTGCCATGTTCCCATTTGCCGTTGATCACTTTTTTTAGGAATTTGTAAACTCCAATCAATTTCGGGCAATTTATGAACCGTGTAGGGTGAAAAAGTTGTATAATCTAGGTTTGGTGTACGGATTGGATCATTTAAGAGATTCCAATGTTGATCAGTTCCTTCCCCCAGAGAGCTTATGAGACCTATACCAGTGATGAATACAGATTGATCATGCATGGCGAAAAAACTACTCCGCCTGTTTTAAGGCAACGAGATCATCAATTTTTGCACAAAGGTTTTTAAGAACAAAGTATTCTTCTGTTGCAACGGTACCTTCGTTGACTTCTTGTGTCCATTGTTCTAGAGGGACTTTTATTCCGAAAGCTTTATCAATAGCGAAAACAATATCAAGAAAATCAAGACTGTCGATTCCTAGATCGTCAATTGTATGACTTTCAGGTGTAATTGTATTGCGATCAATTTCACTGATTTCTGCAATGATATCAGCAACTTTATCAAACGTGGAAGGCAATGTACGGATTCCTTATTATAGAGTTAGTAAATTCAAAATACATTTAATATTGTTCTTCTAGCCTTTTTTCTCTTTTAAAAAAAGACTTAATCCAGAATATAGCTGTCTTTATCTATAGAGAAAAGAGGTTTACAGTACATGAAATACTATATCTCAATATTTAAAAAACTTTGAAATTTTATTACGCATTTATTTTATGAGACTATTTTTTCTATTGGCAGCAAGGACAGCAAGGGCTGTTATATTAACAACTCCCCGGGAAGTTACTGAAGGTGTTAAGATATGGGCGGGACGTGCTGCCCCGATTAGAATAGGACCAACATGGAGTGCATTTGTGAGGCTTTTAACAGTGTTGAGCGTGATATTGGCTGAATCAAGTGTTGGAAAGACAAGCAAATTAGCTTCACTTTTAAGACGAGAATTAGGAAAAACACGATCACGAAAAACTTTGGAAAGGGCAGCATCAGCATGCATTTCACCATCTGCTTCTAAATCAGGGTGTAATTTGGCAAGAATTTCTGTTGCACGTCGCATTTTACGCGCACTTTCTGTGTTTTTAGAACCAAAGTTTGAGTGTGATAATAAGGCTGCTTTTGGTGTTATTCCAAATGCTTCAACTTCTTGAGCTGCCAACACAGTCATTTCAGCGATTTCTTCTGCAGAAGGATTTTCATTGACGTAAGTATCTGTAAGGAAAAGAGTACGTTGTTGAGAGATAAGCAAACTCATAGCAGAAAAACGGTGAACATTAGGATCAAGACCGATAATTTGTTCAATCAATTCAAGTTGGCGTTCAAAGCGTCCTTCTAAGCCGCAAATCATTGCATCTGCTTCTTCACGCATAACGGCAAGGGCAGCAATAGCCGTTGTTGATGTTCTCACTACTGTTTTTGCCATTTCAGGCGTAACACCACGCCTTCCTGTATAATGAAAAAACAAATTAACATAATCACGAAAACGTGGATCATCTTCAGGGTTTGTTAATTCAAAATCTATACCGGGACGAATTCTTAAACCAAAGCGTTTTAATCTTGCTTCTACGACATGTGGACGGCCGATAAGGAGGGGCGTTGCTGTTTGTTCTTCAATGACAACTTGTGCTGCACGAAGGACGCGTTCATCTTCACCATTGGCATAGATGACGCGTTTACGTTTTGCTGTTTTTGCTGCAGCAAAAACAGGTTTCATTGTTAAACCAGAAAGAAAGACAAATCGATTGAGGATATCATAGTAGGCCTCCATATCTTCAATGGGACGAATGGCGACACCAGTTGCCATTGCTGCTTTAGCAACAGCGGGAGCAATACGCAGTATTAAACGCGGATCAAAAGGAGAGGGGATCAGATAGTCTGGTCCAAAATTGGGTGGTTCTTTTGAGTATGCACGTGCTACAACATCTGAAGTTTCTTCACGTGCAAGGGCAGCAATCGCATGAACAGCGGCCATTTTCATTTCTTCATTAATTGCACTAGCACCTACGTCTAATGCACCACGGAAGATATAGGGAAAACAAAGGACATTATTAACTTGATTGGGATAATCAGAGCGTCCTGTGCAGATCATTGCATCTGGTCGTATAGAGCGTGCTTCTTCAGGCATAATTTCTGGTACTGGATTAGCTAGCGCTAAAATGAGTGGATTTTGAGCCATTCTTTTAAGATATTCAGGCTTTAAAACACCACCCGCAGATAGGCCTAGAAAAATATCCGCATCATCAATAATATCAGATAAAGTTCGTGCGTCCGTTTTTTGTGCGTAATTGATTTTCCAACGATCCATAAGGGTCTTGCGACCTTCATAAACAACCCCCTCTAAGTCACTAAGCCAAATATTTTCAACTTTCGCCCCAAGACGAACCAAAAGATTAAGGCAAGCGAGGGCAGCAGCACCTGCACCTGAGGTAACTATTTTTGCATTTTCAATTTTTTTTCCTGAAAGATTTAAGGCATTTAATACAGCAGCAGAAACAATAATGGCAGTTCCATGTTGGTCATCATGAAAAACTGGAATTTTCATTTTAGCACGAAGCTTTTCTTCGATGTCAAAACATTCAGGAGCCTTAATGTCTTCAAGATTAATACCACCAAATGTAGGTTCTAAGGTCGATATTGTTTGTACCATTTGTTCTATATCGGATGCATCAATTTCAATATCAAAAACATCAATATTCGCAAATTTTTTAAATAAAACGGCCTTGCCTTCCATAACTGGCTTGGAAGCGAGTGGACCAATGTTTCCTAAACCAAGAACAGCAGTTCCATTGGATATAACAGCGACTAAATTAGCACGGGAGGTATATTGAGCAGCAAGATTGGGATCTTCATGAATCGCAAGACATGGTGCTGCAACGCCTGGAGAATAAGCAAGAGCTAAATCACGTTGATTATCAAGAGGTTTTGTTGCTTGTATTTCCAATTTTCCAGGTTTTGGGTGTTGGTGATAAAAAAGTGCGGCACTGTCAAGTTCAGCTTTTGGTGAACTGAAATCACTATTTCGTTCTCTAGACATTTTTATGATATCCAAGTTAGCGTATGTGTATATGAGATGTTCCATCTACGATAAGGTTTTGTCCACTAATAGATCCTCATTTCTCTGAATATCAAAATGCATGAGTATGAGAAAACTCTTCTGGATCGTAAAACCAGTTTGATGATTCTTTTTGTTTGTGCACAATGAATAATTTCATTGATAGCAGCACGATTAGTTTTTTCTTTCCTTAATAAAACGCGTAAAAATTGATTAGTCTACAAACAAATAAAATATTACTAATGATTACATTACCAAGCCATTATTTTTTTTGCAATGCTTACAAATTAAGGAAAAAAAAGAAGAGTGTTTTCTATTAACTTCATCTTCTTTATTTAAATTTCTATAGGGAGATAGAAGAAATTTTAAATAACAATTTGCAATTTATAAATTGTTTTTGCAGCTATTTAAAAGGAAACTGGAACTTTTTGTTTATTATTCAATTGAACTCTTAATAATGCGAGCTGTATAGTTTTAATATACTGACAAATCTGTGTTTTAATAAACGAAAAGTATATCCGAAACAGCTGTAATTGCATGTTTTATACCTAAAGTTCATATATTCCGTATAATGCGTTACTTTATAATTTATAATGAATCATCTCGTATGTTGAATAGGAAATTTGAATACAATAAGCTTCTTTTATTTCAAATTCACCTAATATAATAAAAAAACATTTACTTACATAATTCAAACGAGAGTAATATGTGGATAAAAACATTAAAAAAATAAATAGAAGTGTTTCTATAAGCTATTTTAATACAAAAGCATGAATTTTTTTCACAATTAATAAAAATAATTATTACCGATTTTGTACCTTTATGAAACTATGAAAAATAAAGAAGTTAAGAAAAAGATCAGGAAATAGAAAACATGCTTTATCATTCTTAGAATGATATGTTGTTTGATAAGCCATTACGCTTCTTTAGGGTTATTGCTTAGGATATCAAAGAAAACTCGCATGCCAATTATCCCAACCTTTGAAGTACAAAGCTACAGTTGAAAGAAAAGTACTCTATGATAAGCCATTAAAACAACTGGAGAGAGAGAAAGTGGAAAAAATATTTTTTCCACTTTTCTTATTTGTTATTGGATTCGACCACTTGCATGAGCAAGCATAGTGTAAACTTTTCCGGTATCTGATATCAAGTACTTGCGAACTGAGTTGGAAGAGCCAGAACTGCGCGATATATCACGTAAGAGCTTTTCGAAATCTGTAACATATTGATTCACTGAACGTTTAAACCCAAAATCGCTCATATATTTTTTCTTAATCATTTCAAATATTTTTTGTCCATTTAAGGTATAAAGGCGTTCTGTTACGATGTTTTTTTGTCCACGTTGATAATGATCCCATAGCTCAACAATGGCATTGTGATTAATAGCTTGCACTATACCAGAAGCTAATGAATTAAGAGAGCAGTTTGCAGGAGATGGTTTTGTTTGCACTGATGTTAAAACATCATCACTAGGGGGAGCATCATAAAATGTTTCTTCACGTGAAGCTCTTTCTAAGAGATTTGATACCCATTTATTTGGTCTTTTTTTGCTTTGATCTTGTTGCAAGATAGGCTTAGGTGGCACAATCTTTTTAACAGACTCAGTGGAACTGTCACTTTTTTGATTAAATATTGATGATGTAGGAAATGCTGATATTAGCTGTTTTTGTACGCTCTTTTGATCATTTTGTATAACACTGACTAAATCTTGTAACGCTGTAATCTGTTCATTCAAAGCTGTGCGAATTGTTTGCGTTGTTTCTTTTGTTTTTTCTGGAAGTTTTTTTACATTTTCATTGATATCATTATTAATCTTTGAAAGCTCTAAACGAACTTCATCAGCGGAGCGACGTATATCTTCTGCTGCTTCTGAAAAACGCGTTGATGCTTCACTAACAAGCTTATTAAGTGATTGTTGGAATGAATTTGTGGAGTTACGCGCATTCTTATCAGAGCGTTCAAGTGCTAAGTTGAAGATTTTTTCATAATGCCCAATCATTTGATTAATTTCATGAGACTTTGAAACAAGAGCATCGCTTAATACAGAAAGCGTATTATGTTTTTCTTCAAGTGTTGCACTAAGTGAATTTTCAGACTGTTCAAGAACATGAATAGTTTGGGAAAGTGTCTTTGCATGTTCACCAAAACTGCTCGTTATATGATTAATTTGTTCAAAGGTACTCTTTGAAAGTCCTTGCAGAATTTCAACATTAGTATTGAGTGCTTGATTTGAGGCTGACAAACGCTCTGCTACTTGGTCCGTGTTGCGGAAAAAATTATTCGTACTCTCATTAAACTGCCCATCAATATTTTGAACAGCCGATAATAAAACATTACTATTTTCGTGAAAATTGTGAATTGATTGATTCAACTGTGTTAAGATGGATGAGACATTATTAACAAGTTCTTCCTTCATAATCGTTATTGTTTGAAGTGTTTCAGAGTTGGCTTTGGTTAAGCTATTCACTAAAGATTCATTATGTGCATAAATTCTTTGTTCAGCATCTTGTGTGGAAAGAGAGAGTTGTTCACCGATATGCTGTGTTAAAGAATCAATTGATTCTGTCGTATTTTGCGCTGCTTGATTTAAGTGATTTGTAAGCTCTGTTATTTTTCCAACATGTTGTGAAATTTGTGTTGTTGTTTGATTTCCAGCATCTTCCAGACGGCTCGTGACATCAGAGAGCTGATATCCTAAATTATTTTTAAGATTTTGCATAGAGTGATGAAGAACATCACAGCGTTCATTAAGGACTTGCTCTATTGCTGTTGTTGATGTGTGAATAGTTTCATTCAATAATGCTTGTGCATTATGACTGGCTGTTGCGAAAGCTTCGACAGTATGCGCTGTTTGTTCAGACAGAACGGACAGAACTTTTTCACTGGTATCATAAACAGTTTTTTTGACATTTGATACAATGCGATTGCCTGATTCTGAGAGAATATTTTCTGCTTGTGCAGTAACATTTGTAACAGATGAAAGAATTTGTTCACTCGTAGAAGAAAGAATATCAGAAGCTTTTATAATCTTATTATGCAGGTTATCTGTAACTGTATTAACAGAGTCTTCTAAGGTTACACGCATATTGTCAACACTACTTTCCAGCGCTTGTTGAATTATCTGACTTTGCTCATTATTAAGAATGAGAGACGTTTTTAACGTGTCAGAACGTTCCTCAATAACAGATGTTTGCATATCAATGGCTTCACAGATTTGGCTGAATTTTTCAGATAATGTTTCCTCTAGCGTTGTTGTTCGTTCAAAAATTTTGTGTGCACGATCTTCTAGATCTGTATCAAATGATTCCATACGTGTTTCAAGGGTTTCAAAGAAAACACCACTCGATTGAGAAAGAGTATTCTTTAAAATTTCGGCATGGTTTTCAAGGTTTCTGATATGATCTTGAACCGTTTCAGTAATGTTTTTATTATTGGCGACAATTGCACTCTCAACTAAATCTATTTGTTGTTTCAATGCAACATCGACACGTATATCACTTTTTGCAATGAGGTTATGGATTGTTTCCATGCGTTGCTCAAGTGTGCGTGCTTGATCGGCAAGAACTTCATTGAGAGAAAAACTATTAATCGCTAAAGAGTCGCGCAGAGCATCGGCACGGATATCAATATTTCTCGCCTGTGCTTCTAAAGCATCTTGGGTTGTATTGCAGCTTTGTACAATGACATCTTGTAGCTTTTCAGTGCATTGAATGATGTTTGTAATATGATTTTCAGCTTGTTTATCAACGACTTGAACATTATCAGCCAAAACTTTTTCAATATGAGAAGTATTTTGGGACAAAACATCAATTTGATTTCTTAATGTATCCGCAATTTTATTTTTCTCGTTATCGAGCATGTCTGCCATAAGAGCTCGTTGATCAGAAAGTTGTACTTTAAAATCTTGTGAACGTTCTTGTATGATATCAACAATGGCATTGTCGACATATTGAATTTCTTCTCTCAGACTTTCTTTACTTTTATCAATTGCAGAAAGAATAGCTTCACGTCCATTTGTAAATGCATGGGTAATGTCTGCTGTTTTTTCTTGGAGGTTCTCATTTATTTTCAAGACATGAGCTTCCAAGAAGTTACCAAGTTTTTCAGCATTATCCTCTAAAGCCTGACTGCGTTCTATAAAGGAATCAATGATGGAATCACTATGTTCTTTAAGAGAAAGATCAACAGTTGCTAAACGTTGTTCAAAGGCTCCAATTGCTTGCGAGGTTACGTTATCAAATTTAGAAGAGAGTTTATGTGCTTGGTCGTCGAGCTTTAAGATCTTCTCATCAAAATTCTGTAGAGATTGATTATTACGATCAATAAGAGCTTTATCCAAGGCTTTAAACTTTTCATCGACAGCGTGCAAAGTTTGATCTGTTACTGCTTGTATATGTGTTGCAATTTTAGCAACATGTACTTCCGCTTTTTCTGCTGTTTCATTAAAGGTTTTTTCTATTTGTTTTTCATTATGATCAAATCGTTTTGCAAAACCATCAAAGTTTTTTCCTAATTCATGAAAAAATTCCGTGTTTTTCTGCTGAATTTGTGTTGTTGTTTTGTTAAATTTTTCAACAAGTTGATTTGTTACGCCATCACCGGCATAGGAAAGTTTTTCAACAAGGTCTTCACCTTGTTTTTGTAAAGTTTGAGAAAGGGTTTGTGCAAGCTTTTCAACATTGGTCACAATGTTAGAGGTAACCAAACCAAATTCATCACTCAGTTGTTCTTGGGTTCCTTTAATTGTTGATTGTACGCGATCTGCGTGATTCAAAATGGCTATGCGTTCATTACTCAATTCTTTGATTAATGTGTGAATGCGTGATTCATTCTCAGCATAGGCTTGTTCTAGATTGTGAACTTCACCTTGTATGATTGCTTCAAGTTCAACAGCACGTCCGAGGGTACGTTCAATACCTTCGTTCATTGCCGCTACTTCTTCACGAATGGTTTGCCCTATAGCAATAGCTTGTTTTTCAGATAGATGTTGTGGTTCACTAAGGCGCTGTGCAGCATTGGTCATAAGAAGCGCAATATTATGCAAGTCGTTTGAACGTTTTGTTAATTGAGCAACGCCCCAAGATATAAGGATAGGAATTGCTGTTCCGGCTGCTACAGCAAGTCCTGTTGGGGATGTAACAAAAGTGCTGATATTGGATAAAGAGCTGAGTCCGGTAGGTGCGAGCTTATGCGCAATAAAAGCTCCTCCCGTTGCCCATAAAGCACTAAGCGCTGTTGTATACCAGTAGACTCGAGAGGAAGAACGCTGCTTGAATGGTCCAAAATTTACAGGGGTTGTTATATCATCATTTGCAGGAAGAAGTTTTGTAGGCAATAATGTATTATGAACAGTTCCACCTGAAATATCAGGTGAAGGTTTTGGAGCAAAAAGCTGTTCAACAACGGATTTATCAATAACAGCTTCATCATGAATATTAGAAACAAAAGTTGACGTACCGTTTTCAGCAAAAAATTCTTCTTCTGCCATTGCAATTTTTTGAATCAGATCATCAACATTAACAACATTTTCAGAATTATTGGATGATATCGTTTCAAATCCTGTGTCATCGAAATCAAAGTTCATAGCTTTTGTGAGGGCTTCTTCAACTTCAACTTCAAATGTTTGCAATTTGGTTCTGCGTGCCATACTCGCCTCGTACTCTTACAGCCGGAAAAGGGATACGTCCTCTTCCACATAATTTCTATATACTAGCTGTTAATTATTTAGAAAGGAATATGCTTAGGGAAAAATTTTAAAAACTTATCAAGATAAAGTTAACGCAGTTTCTTATACCCTGTTTAAAAATGTTATAAAATATAGTAAAAACAATTTATTATTTAAATCTAACAAAAACAAAAATACTGTTTACAACTTGTGTTTATAAAAAGCTTTATAAGCCGGCAGTCTTTGAAATAAGGACAATTTAATAGCAGTTATATATACAGTAAGGTGCGAACGCCTCTCTTTAATACCGATAATCGTTAATAAATGTTGTTGTCCGCTTACTTTTATTGATTCTAAACGAAGCAGTTTCATCATCACATATAGTCTGTAATAGCTTAGGACGTATAAAAGTATGCCTTTGAATTGTAAGCTCATAAAAAAGTAAACGTGGAAAAATTTTTAATTTAGTATAGCTTTTCGTAAGCTGTACTTTATTATTGCCTTAAAGAGCCGTTTTTTCTCTAATTTCAGTTGTTTGTTGCTGAATTTTGAAGCTTCTACGTTGACAATTGGATATTTTTCAGTCGATATGCATGCACGAATATTTTATGCAATCTAGATAAAGGTGTAAGAATAATGGCAGAGCGATCACAACACCTACAAGATGTGTTTTTAAATACGGTGCGTAAGCAAAAAATTTCCCTTACAATTTTTCTTGTCAATGGCGTTAAACTCACGGGTATTGTAACTTCATTTGATAATTTTTGTGTTCTTTTACGCCGAGATGGACACGCGCAATTGGTTTATAAGCATGCTATTTCTACGATTATGCCTGGGCAGCCTGTACAGATGTTTGAGGGTGAAAGTCCTGAGTAAACATATCATTTTAAGATAGACCTCTTATCCCATTTTAAAAGTACTTAGATTGCTATGATAAATGAAAATGAGAGATTAGGAGGGGTATTTGCGCAGAACACAGGACAGGTGCGCGCACTTGTTTTGATACCGTTTTTTCAAGAAAATAGAAGTGAAAGCTCTTTGAGAGAGTGTTCTGTATCTTCTCGTGTTAAAGAGTCATTAGGGTTAGCGCGTGCTATAGGGTTAGAAGTTGTTAATTATGAAACGATTAATATTGCAACGCCTCGCTCTGCGACTCTCTTTGGAAAAGGTAAAGTAGATGCGTTAACCTGTTATATAGATGAATATTCTATTGAGCTTGCGATTGTAGATCACTTTTTAACGCCAGTACAGCAGCGTAATTTAGAAAAATTATGGAATTGTAAAGTTATCGATAGAACGGCTTTGATTCTTGAAATTTTTGGGGATCGTGCACGAACAAAAGAAGGAGTTTTGCAAGTAGAGTTAGCGCGTTTGTCCTATCAAAAAGGGAGGCTTGTGCGTAGTTGGACACACTTGGAAAGGCAACGGGGGGGGCGTGGCTTCCTAGGTGGACCTGGTGAGACGCAAATTGAAGCAGATAGGCGTCTTTTACAAGAGAAAATTATTCGTATTCGCCGCGAATTAGAAACGGTTATTAAAACACGTGCACTTCATAGAGCAAAAAGGAAAAAAACATCTTATCCTGTTGTGGCACTGGTAGGATATACGAATACAGGAAAGTCAACTCTCTTTAACCGTTTAAGCGGTGCAGATGTTTTAGCAAAAAATATGTTATTTGCAACGCTTGATCCGACTTTGCGCAAAGTTGTCCTTCCCCATGGAAAAACTATTCTTTTGTCTGATACTGTAGGGTTTATTTCTAATTTGCCAACAAATTTGATTGCAGCTTTTAGAGCAACCCTTGAAGAAGTGGTTGAAGCGGATCTCATTCTTCATGTAAGAGATATGTCAGATCTTGATCATCGAGCACATGCTCAAGATGTTTTAGAAGTGCTTTCAAGTCTCGATATCGATATTGATGATATGGAGCATATCATAGAAGTTTGGAACAAGATTGATATGTTGGATGGGCAAGCATTGAGTGTTTTACAAACAAGCGCAAAAACACGATTAAATCCTGCTCTCATGGTATCAGCACTTAAAGGGGATGGACTTGATCAATTATTAAGAGCCATTGAAGTGCGAATTTTTGGAGAGGTGCAAAGCATTGAATATCTTTTACAGCCTCATGAAATGTCGCTTATCGATTGGTTTTATGAAAACTCTGCGGAAATAGTGCAAGAAGGACATGATGATGGGTCTATTACCATTAGAGCCGTTATTACTTCTGAAGCAAAAAAGCAATTAGAGAATATCAAAATAAATATGAATTAAGTTCTTTAAAGCTATTGTTGAACATTTATGCTTAAATTTTATGTTTTTCTTATCTTAAAATAATATGACAGCAAATTAAGAGGATAGTTACTACTTTCTCTTAATAAAACAATATGAAGAAGTATTTTGCTGGTTAAAATAAAGATGAGTCTTAAGTGTAATAAAAGACTATTCGTACGTACCGTATGGCGAAGCATTTTGATTGTTTTGCTATTACAAATGCTATGTGTATCTTTGATTTGGTTGTATTATTTTGTCCAGCCCCGTGGTTACCAAGCAACTTTAGTATTTTCATTATCTGATTCTGTAGGAAAACCATTACCAATTAAAAAGCAAGACGATGTTATCGCTTTTTTGTTTTCACAGCCTATGTTCTTCAATGATTCGAATTTTTCTTTAAGTGCTTCTTATAAGAAAAAAAATCATGAAAATATCCATTTATCGCGTCATGGTGATTTTATCGATCTTACTTTTGAAGCCGAGACACTTGAAGCAGCTCAACGTGGGTTGGAAATTTGGTTTTCCGCATTTTCACAAGCAATCATAAAACAGAAACAATTTTTGTTAAATGATAAATTAGAAGACAAACAATATGATAATACTGCAATCGTTAATATCGTGCAGGAATTTCGTAAATCTGTTGATTCTTTTATTCAGCATGGTGTAAAACAAACAGAGCTTCATGATCTTTCGATGCAATTAACGCAAGCAACTTTAAAGCGTATTCATTTAACAAGTTTGAATTCAACAATTAATATGATGCGTGAAAATGGGCAGTCTTTACTGTCTTTATCGTTTATTGCAGGCAATTCAGCAATTGTTTCTCTGGAATCTAAACGTGACCTCTTGGAAACACAAAGAGCACATATGGCTGCGCAATTGGGGTGGACACATCCTCAAATTAAAGCGATGACTGCAGAATTAGAGACAGTTTCTCATCAATTAAAAAATAAAATTTTACAAATCGTTTATCAAGTTCATTCAGATGAGGTTATTGCAACGGAATTAGAAAAACAGCTCAAAAAAAGAATGAACTTTTTTGTAAAAGATCAATCCCAATCTTTGAATGAAATATTTAACGAGTTTGAAAATAAAATAAAAGCAGCAGTCGATGCACAAAATGAAGCGATGAGCAAGTCTGCTCAACGAAGAGAAAAAATTATTGATTCATATCGGAGATTGAGTGATGATCCTCTTCTCTTACAAAATACAAATATCCACGTGGTTATGCCAACAACGTTAGCACCAATTTCTTTTATGGCTCTTTATGGAAAAAATATTCTTGTGAGTGCATTGGCCAGCTTCCTTACTCTTTTGCTAGGAATATTGTTATTTTATCCGTGCTTTAAAAGCAAAAAAGACCAACTCTCAGAAGAGGGTTTGAGATCAAAAGAAAATGCTCTTAAGAAGAATGAGAGTATTTTAGTCTCTCAAGAAATGAAAAATTTTGAAGCTTTTATTACGATAGAGGGATTATCTGATGTTTTGAAATGGCGTGCTTCAACCATTGTTTCAATCATTGGACCAGAGGCTGCACGGACAGCGGCAAAGCTTTCACTTCATCTCACAAAAGAGAATAAAACAATTTTGTTGGTCGATATTTCTGGTCAACAAATAGAGAAAGTCATTGGCCCACATCGCGGACTGAGTGATATTTTAACAGGCAATGCCAAGTTGCATGATGTTATTTACCGTGATTATGATACGGGGGTTGATATTCTTCCTCAGGGGTTAACAAGTGCTATTTCTGCACAAGATTTTTCAAATGACATTTCTCATATATTACAAGAATTTAAAAAAGAATATGATTTTATCATCCTAGAGATGGCAAGTGAACCAAAATATGGATTTGAGCAATTTGCAGAGCTAACAGACTATTATATTTGTAATACTGTTCTTAATGAACAAGAATGGATGATGCGGATGGTAGACAGCTTTCCAAAGACTGTTTATCGCATTGTTGCATCATAAGCTTCGTAAAAAAGAAATATGTATCGCATGTTATAGTGGTACGCTTGTTTTTTGCTAAAGTTGTAGTACATACTAAAATAGACAAAGAGTTAATGTTTAAATTTTAAAATGCATTTTAGTTGGAGAGAAGCGTGGGGCAATCAGAGATGGCAGTAAAGAGATTAAACAATAGCATTTTAACACCTGTGCAAAAGAAAAATAGAAAACAAATACAGGTGTGGCTTTACTCTATTTTATTGCTTTGTTTGGCAATTGTCTTAGTGGGTGGCGCTACTCGTTTGACGGGATCAGGATTATCTATAACGGAATGGAAGCCAATACATGGCGTTATTCCACCGATTGGTGTGGATCAATGGCAAGAGGAATTTTTAAAATATCAACAGATAGCACAGTATAAGCTGCTTAATCCTGATATGACTTTAAGTGCTTTTAAGGTCATTTTTTGGTGGGAATGGGCGCATCGTTTTCTTGGGCGTCTTGTTGGTCTTGTTGCTTTATTGGGGCTCATTTGGTTTTGGGCGACTAAGCGTGTTGAAAAAAATATCTTACTTCCGCTTATTGTCGTGCCTATTCTTATCGCCTTTCAAGGCTTTATTGGTTGGTGGATGGTTGCTTCAGGGATTGGGCAAAGTAATTTAACAAGTGTGAGCCAATATCGTTTGGCATTTCATCTTATAACGGCATGTTTTGTTATTGTTTTTGTTACTTATTTATCTCGAGGACTTGCAGAATACTCAGAAAAGCCAGCAAATCAAAAGGTGCAATATTTTGCGGCTTGGCTTGTTATTCTCGTCTTGATAGAGATTTATTTCGGAGCTTTGGTTGCAGGGCTTCATGCTGGAAAAGTCTATAATACATGGCCGCTTATGGATGGGCAGATTATTCCTGATGGATTGTTGCAGCATCGTCCTGTTTGGCTCAATTTATTCGAAAATTCCTTAATGGTTCAATTTATTCATCGGTTTTTTTCTTATTTTTTATTTATTGTCTCAGTTGTTCATGCTTTCTATGTACAAAAAAATGTTCCACATTCCACCCATTCTCGTCGTGCATTTCTTATCTGTGTTATGATTATTATCCAAGCACTCTTGGGTATCTTAACACTGTTACATGAGGTTCCGATAAGTTTAGGGCTCATTCATCAAAGTATGGCACTAGCAGTGTTATGTTTTGCGGTTGCGCACTGGCGAGCAACAAAAGGGGCATATCGCGTTGTTGAATAAAAGTTTGTGTTTAAGGAGGTTTAGTCGCTTGAAAGCATTAAATCGAGGTTTTGTATAGCCGCAGCTGATGCGCCTTTTCCTAAATTATCGAATATGGCGCTGAGATTAAAAATACCTTCACGATCATTTCCAAATACGAACAGTTTCATATCATCTTTATTGGCTAAACACTCTGGATTAAGTCTTTGAAGTGAAGCAGTTTCTTCTTGTGATGCAACTAAAATGGTATTTTGTCCATCGTAATGGTTTGCGAGAATTTCGCGCAAATCAGAACAGTTTGCTGATTTTGTGAATAAATGGCGGTGCAGAGGAAGATTCACAATCATTCCCTGAGAAAAACGACCCACACTTGGTATAAAAAGTGGGGTTTGATTGATTTGTCCATAGATTTTGATTTCTGGCACATGTTTGTGTTCAAGATTAAGACCATAGATAAAATAATTGTCCTGAATATTTTGTTGAGATTGATTTTCCATTTGTAAAATCAACTGTTTCCCACCACCAGTATAGCCGGAGATTGCATTAATCGAGATGGGATAATAGGCGTCTAGTAGTCCTGCTTCACGGAGGGGGCGAATCAAACTAATGGCCCCGGTAGGGTAGCATCCGGGATTGGTTACATAATGTGCAGCTTGGATGCGCTTTCTTTGTCCTGCTGTCATTTCAGGAAAACCGTAAACCCAGTCTGGTGCAACACGGTGGGCTGTCGAGCTATCAATAATCCTAATGTTTTTATTTTTTTTAAGCCAATGAACTGTTTCGCGTGCAGCATCATCTGGAAGACACAAAATAGCAATATCGGCTTGATTAAGATAGTCTTGTCGCAGATGAACATTATGGCGATCTTTATGAGCTAGAGAGAGTAGTTTTAAATCTGTACGCCTTTCTAAGCGTTTTTGTATTTGTAGTCCGGTTGTGCCATGTTCACCATCAATAAAAACTTTGGTTAGCATTCTTATTTGCCTTCGTATTAACTTTGCCTATTATATTCAGCTTTTCACATTATAAATTATTTCTAATCATTAAATTATTGAATTTCTTTAGATTATAGATATTTTTTGTAAAAGGTGTAAACAAATTAAGAGTGTAAAAAAAGAAATGTAATCTCATTTTTACCATTCTTGAGAGGGAAGTTTTTCGCTGTTTTTATAACAAAGAATAAGATAAATATTTGCTTCATTATTTTTGAGTGTAAGTGGTTTAAAATGTTTGGTTTGCATGGTTTGCTGTGTTATCGTTTCTTGACTTTATTTTTTTATGTTAGGAATGTGTTTTATGACTCAGCAAGAAAATGACGCACAAAAGCGCTTTTTTAATGATAGTTTACAAACTGTTGATGGTGCAATTTTTGATGCAATTAGAGGGGAGTTTGAGCGTCAACAACATGAAATTGAACTGATTGCTTCAGAGAACATTGTTTCAAGAGCGGTTCTTGAAGCGCAGGGGTCTGTTTTAACTAATAAGTATGCAGAAGGTTATCCAAGAAACCGCTACTATGGTGGATGTCAATTTGTTGATGTCGTTGAAGATTTAGCCATTGAAAGGGCAAAACAGCTTTTCGGTGCTGCTTTTGCAAATGTACAGCCTAATTCTGGTAGCCAAATGAATCAAGCTGTCTTTTTAGCTTTACTGAAGCCTAATGACACATTTATGGGATTAGATTTAAATGCTGGTGGTCACCTTACGCATGGTTCATCTGTTAATATGTCAGGAAAATGGTTTGATGTTGTTTCCTATGGTGTACGTAGAGAAGATCAGATTATTGATATGGATGAAGTTGAGCAGCTGGCAAAAGAGCGTAAGCCCAAACTTATTATAGCGGGTGGTTCATCTTATCCACGGCTATGGGACTGGAAGCGATTCCGTGAAATTGCAGATGAGATTGGTGCTCATCTACTTGTTGATATGTCTCATATTGCTGGTCTTGTTGCTGGTGGCGTGCATCCTTCACCTGTTCCACATGCGCATATTGTAACAACAACAACACATAAGTCGCTTCGAGGTCCTCGTGGTGGTTTAATATTGACAAATGATGAGGCTTTATCCAAAAAAATTAATTCTGCAATTTTTCCTGGTCTTCAGGGTGGTCCTTTAATGCATGTGATTGCCGCAAAGGCTGTTGCGTTTGAGGAGGCTTTGCGTCCCTCTTTCAAGAGCTACAGTGCCAATGTTGTCGCTAATGCGAAAACTTTAGCAAAAACATTACAGAGTAATGGTTTTAATATTGTTTCTGGTGGTACAGATAATCATTTGTTGTTGGTTGATTTACGTTCCAAAAATCTAACAGGTAAACGTGCTGAATTGGCTTTGGGACGCGCTCATATTACCTGCAATAAAAATGGTATTCCTTTTGATTCTGAAACGCCATCTATAACATCGGGAATTCGTTTGGGATCACCTGCTACCACAACGCGTGGTTTTTTAGAAAAAGAGTTTATTCAAGTTGGTCATCTGATTTCAGAAGTTCTTGATGGTCTTCGGAGCGCAAAAAGTGATGAAGATAATCATGCCGTTGAAATGGCTGTTGAGAAAAAGGTAAAAGATATAACGAATCAATTTCCTCTTTACTCTTATCTTAGCACTTGTTAAGGATACAAAGGATGCGCTGTCCTTACTGCCAATATGAGGATACACAGGTTAAAGACTCACGTCCAGCAGAAGAGGGCGCAGTGATTCGTCGCCGTCGTGTGTGTTCCGTTTGTGGTGGTCGTTTTACAACTTTTGAACGTGTTCAGTTGCGCGAGCTCTTGGTTGCTAAAAAAAGTGGACGATGTGAACCCTTCGATCGTGATAAGTTAATGCGATCAGTTGATGTGGCTGTACGTAAGCGCAATATTGATCCTGATCATATTGAACGAGCAATTTCTGGCATTGTACGTCAGCTTGAAAGTTTGGGAGAACCAGAGATTTCTTCAGAAAAAATTGGACGTCTTGTGATGGAAGCATTGAAGAGAATTGATGATATTGCTTATATTCGTTTTGCTTCTGTGTATCGAGATTTTCGTAATGCAAGCGATTTTCACGATGTTATAGATGAATTGTCAAAGGGTATCGCGGATACAGAATCTCGTTTTGATGAATAAAAAAGTGCAAGATGAACGGTTTATGGCTGCAGCTATTCGTTTAGCAGAACGTCATGTCGGTCTTACAGGTGGGAATCCTTCTGTTGGTACGTTAATTGTGCAAAACGATAATGGTGCGGGAGCTTTTATTGTTGGCTATGGCGTAACAGCTATTCATGGGAGTCCTCATGCGGAAGTGCAAGCTTTACACATGGCAGGTTCTTTGGCTCAAGGAGCGACTGCTTACGTTACTTTAGAACCTTGTGCGCATTATGGAAAAACTTCGCCATGTGTGAATGCACTTATTGATTCAGGTGTTTCTCGAGTTGTTGTTGCGCTGACTGATTGTGACAAGCGTGTTGATGGTCATGGTATTGCTCTTTTACGAGCGGCGGGTATTGAAGTGGTTGAGGGCATTTTAGCTGAAGAGGCTTTTGAATCCTTATGGACGCATTGGTGCATAAGGAAGATACAACGCTGTGCGGTTACTTTTAAAATGGCAATTTCTGCCGATAATGGTGTTGGAAAAAGAGAGAAGGGCAGCGTAAAAATTAGTGGAACACTTTCTCATGCCCATACGCATATTCTACGTGCTCAAAATAATGCTATCCTCGTTGGTATTGGTACTATATTAGCAGATGATCCACAACTCAATTGCCGCTTGCCAGGGATGGAGATGCGCTCACCAATTCGTATTATTTTGGATGCAGATTTATCTATCCCCCTTGATGCAAAAGTTGTCCAAACAGCCATAAAAATTCCTACATGGGTTATTTGTGATGTGGATCTTTCAAAGAAAAGCAAAAAAAATGCATTGGAGCAATATGGTGTGTCTGTTTATTCGGTCGAGATGAACAATGGTTGTGTAGAACCCTTTGCTCTTTTACAGATGCTTTATAAACATGGGATTAATAGTGTTTTATTGGAAGGGGGCGTCAAGACAGGGGAAAAATTTTTGAATGCTGGTTGTGTTGATCATTTGATATGTTTTCATACCCCCATTGTTTTAGGCAAAAATCGTATTGAAGCCCCTCATTTTGGAAATTATCTCTCGCAGTTTCATGAGATTGAGACAAGAATGTTTGGAAATGACCGTTTTTATAAGTGGAGACGTAAGACATTATGTTCACAGGAATTATAACGGATATTGGTTGTGTTGAAGATGTTCAACCTTTAAAGCAGGGGATGCGTTTAAAGATTTCTACCCGCTATGCTATAGAAAGCTTAGCAATTGGCGCGTCAATTGCTTGTTCAGGAATTTGTCTGACAATTGTAGAACGAGGATTAAAACAAGAAGATTCCAATTGGTTTGTTGTCGAGGCGTGGGAAGAAACATTACGTTTAACGAATCTTGCACAATGGATAAAAGGAACTTTTGTTAATTTGGAACGTTCGCTTCGATTGGGTGATGAAATGGGAGGACATTTGGTTTCTGGTCATATTGATGGTTTGGCTGAAATCATTGATCAAAAAAATGAAGGGGATGCAATTCGTTTTTATTTAAAAGTTTCAGGACAATTTATGCCTTTCATTGTTAATAAGGGATCTATTGCTCTTAATGGGACATCTTTAACTGTTAATTGTGTTGAGGACTGTGTTTTTGATGTTCTTATTATTCGCCATACACTCGAAATGACAACGTGGGGACAAGCTAAAATTGGAGATCGGGTCAATTTGGAAATTGATCAACTTGCTCGTTATGCTGCAAAAATTTTAGCTTTAAAAAGAGAAGATGAATAAGCCAAAACTTTCTTGATCGTTTTCAGAATTTTATGCTTTATAACCCTGATTTTTTTGATTCGTTTTTTGTGGAATTCCATTATGATGAAAGAGATACGTAAAAAGCCTCACGTATTGATTGTTGAAGCACGTTTTTATGAGGGGATTTCTGATGCGCTTTTGAGAGGTGCAGTGAATACTTTGCAAAAAGCTGAAGCAAGTTATGATGTTGTAACGGTTCCTGGAGCATTAGAAATACCAAGTGCAATAGCTTTTGCTGAAAAAAATAAGATATCGTATGATGGTTATGTTGCTCTTGGTTGTGTTATTCGGGGTGAAACATATCACTTTGAAATTGTTGCTAATGATTCTTGTCGTGCATTGATGGATTTAACTGTTCATCAGCACTTGGCTATTGGAAATGGTATTTTGACTGTTGAAAATGAAGAACAAGCATGGGTGCGTGCAAAACTAGATGATAAAAATAAAGGTGGTTTTGCGGCTGAAGCTGCTTTATGTATGATCGCTCTAAAAAAGAGATTTGGAGATAATCGTTAAATATGGCTGATATAAAAAGCAGACATTTTCCGCGTTCAGCCAATAAACGTGGAGCAGCAAGACTCGCTGCAGTTCAAGCACTCTATCAAATGGATATCGTGGGTTCGGGGGTGTTGGAAACGGCAGCTGAGTATGAGGCTTATCGCTTGGGAAAAGATATTGATGGAGAGCAGTATCTTGAAGCTGATTTTCAATGGTTTTTGGCGATTATAACGGGTGTTGTAAAAGATCAAAAGCAGCTTGATCCTCTGCTTCATCAACAGCTTTCAGCAGAGTGGTCTCTTTCACGTCTTGATTCTATATTGCGAGCAATTTTACGAGCAGGTTTATGGGAGTTGATCAACCGTAAAGATGTCCCCGTTGCGGTTGTCATGAATGAATATGTTGACATAGCAAAGGCGTTTTTTGAAGGTGATGAACCGAAACTTGTTAATGCAGTTCTCGACAGTATGGCAAAAAAAGTTCGCCTCTAAGAGCTACAAATTCCCCTATTATTAGGTCTGATAGTATCAGACCTAATAATATTGAAACGGTATGTAGACTATATGATTTAGTTATGGCGTGGCAAATTCGCAGGGCCTTTTATAATTTGAATTAAGAAAGGATGTTCTTTTGTTACAGTTGGCGTTGTTTGTGTAATAAAATCAAACACTTGACCGTCTTGTAATCCGTAATTTGCAACTTTTGCAACCTGATTATTTTTATTGAAGTAAATGGCTAAAACTTTGCGATCAATAATCTTTGTTTTCATAAACTGCATCCCACGATAACGTGTCTGTGAGATGTAATAAAAAACTTCATTATCATATTTTGTTTTTAATGAAGGGGTCCCTAAAGTTAAAAGAACTTGCTCTTGACTTGAGCCAATAGAGATAGAACTTAAAGCATTTTTATCAAGAACATAGCCCTCTCTATAAATTTGGCTCGAACCTGAAGAATCAAGAAGACTACACCCAGCAAGCATTCCTATGCTTGCTATTGATAGACCAATTAATAATTTACGTTTGATTAAGGCTATTATGTGAGGCATTTGAAACAATGATATCTCCTTTTTATACTGAGATGTAGGACAAGAAGGCAACCTCAAGTTTTTTCTAATTTTAACTTAATCTACCGTAGCTTACACTGAGTTTCCTTGTTATAAAGCAAATTATGCCATATAGAATTTCTTTAGAAAAGAAAAAAATGCATAAATACTTGAGATAAATAAAAACACAGTGCTTTATGCGTTTTTATGTTTGGGAGTTGTCAATGAATGTTCAAAATGTTCCTCAAATGACATTTGCTTTGGCTTATCCAATATCCGTACGTTCTCTACCTGCTAAAGGTATAAGGGTTCATCTTTGTGCAAATAAAAAAGAATGTACACATTTAGCCCAGAACCATAATTTAATTGAAGTAAAATCTTGTGAGGGAAAATTCCATATTTTCCCGTGGAAAAAACGCGGAGTGCGTATAAAAGGTCTATTGCAAGCGCGTATACTGCAGTTATGTGTTGTTACATTAGAACCATTAGAAAATATCCTTTGTGAAAATATTGAGGTTGTTTTTGTTCCTGAAGATTCAAATTTGATGAAGCCTAAAATATCAGAGGATACAGGAGAATTGTTTTTAGATGTGGAGGGGCTTGATACTCCTGAAGTGTTTTATGATGATAAAATTGATATTGGTGCAATCATGGAAGAGTTTTTTGAGTTGTCTATTAATCATTATCCACGTAAAGAGGGGATACAGATGAATATGGTTGAAAATTTAGAAGAAGCAGAGCAAAAATTCTCTCCATTTTCTGTTTTGAAAAATTGGAAGTGATTGTAAAAACATACAAAAAATATCTATTTGTATGCTAAACGGCATTTCTGCGGAGCGATGTTTTCGCAAGATGTGCTGTGTGAGTGTTCAGGAGCCAAAAATCATAATATGTATTTAAAAATGAAAAGATGTGGGATATGCAAGCGTGATTAGAATTTCTGTGGATGTCATGGGCGGTGATTACGGTCCAGAAGCAGCTATTGCAGGAGCAGCAATTGTACAAAAATATTTATCAAATATTTATTTTCTGTTTTATGGAGTAGAGGAGGCTGTTCGTCCGGTTTTAAAAAAATATCCCTGTTTGGATTCTGTATCGCGCTTTTGCCCTACAGAAAGTTATACACGCATGGATGAAAAGCCAAGCCAAGCACTTCGTAATGGACGTGGTAAATCATCAATGTGGTACGCCATTGAAGCGGTAAAAAATGGTGAAGCTGATGCTTGCATTTCTGCTGGTAATACGGGTGCACTTATGGCCATGTCGTATTTTTGTTTGAAAATGCTTGCAGAGGCTGAGCGTCCTGGTATTGCGGGTATCTGGCCAACACTGCGCAGTGAGAGTATCGTTTTAGATATTGGAGCAACAATAGGTGCCTCGGCTAGTCAGTTGGTTGATTTGGCGGTTATGGGAGCGGGTATGTTTCGCGCTTTATATCACACTGAAAGACCAAGTGTTGGGCTTTTAAATGTGGGGGTGGAAGAGGTTAAAGGACTTTATGAAATAAAAAAAGCAGGAATGATATTGCGTGAAGTGCAATTAGAAGGATTGGAATATAAAGGATTTGTTGAGGGCAATGACATTGGAAAAGGAACGGTCGATGTTGTTGTGACAGAGGGGTTTTCTGGTAATATTGCTTTAAAAACCGCAGAAGGAACTGCGCGACAGATAGGGGAGATTTTAAACTCTGCACTGCGCAGTTCTTTTTTAACATCTCTTGGTTATTTTTTATCGCGAGGTGCTTTTCGTATACTGAAACATAAAATGGATCCCGATAGGGTGAATGGAGGAGTGCTTTTAGGTTTGAATGGTGTTGTTATAAAAAGTCATGGCAGTGCCAATGCTAATGGTTTTGCTTCTGCTATCCGCGTTGGTTATGAAATGGTTAATAATGGACTTTTAAAAAAAATAACGGCTGATTTACGGCGGTTTCATGAGAATAAAGAAACACTTCTTGACCAAGAAGATGAAGCGGTGATGAATGGAGAGTCCTTATGATAAGCTCTTATAATAGAAATGAAAAATTTGAAGAAAAGGTAAGAGCTGAATGATTCGCTCAATTATACGTGGTGTAGGAAGTGCTTTGCCAAAAAGAAGTTTATCAAATGATGAGATTGCAAAGTTTGTTGAAACGTCAGATTCATGGATTGTTCAGCGTACAGGAATACGCCAACGTTATATTGCCAGTGAAAATGAAACAACTGTTTCTTTAGGAGTTGAAGCTGCGCAAGCCGCCCTTATAAATGCTGGTCTTACAATAAAAGACATTGATTGTATTATTTTAGCAACGTCCACCCCGAATCGTACTTTTCCTGCTTCTGCTGTTGAAATTCAGCATGCTTTGGGAATGAGCCATGGATTTGCTTTTGATATTCAAGCTGTTTGTTCTGGTTTTATTTTTGCTTTAACAACAGGAGATTCTTATTTACGATGTGGAGCGGCTAAAAGAATTTTAGTTATTGGATCCGATACATTTTCTCGAATTTTAGATTGGGAAGATCGTACGACATGTGTTTTGTTTGGTGATGGTGCGGGTGCCGCTATTTTGGAAGCTCAAGAAATTGAGGGGACTATTGCTTTTGAGCGTGGTATATTGTCTGCAAAACTGCGCTCTAATGGTGCTTATATAGATAAGCTATATGTTGATGGTGGACCTTCAACAACACAAACGACAGGCTATTTGCGTATGGAAGGACGAGAAGTTTTTAAATATGCTGTTGGTATGATAACGGATGTGGTTGATGATTGTTTTGCAGCTGCAGGTATGGATTCTTCACAACTAGATTGGTTTGTACCTCATCAGGCTAATAAGCGCATTATTGAAGCATCTGCTAAAAAGTTGGGAATTTCACTAGATAAAGTTGTGATTACCGTTGATCAACATGGTAATACGTCTGCCGCATCAGTTCCGTTGGCTTTAACAACAGCTGTTTGCGATGGAAAAATAAAAGAAGGAGATCTTATCATGTTAGAAGCCATGGGAGGTGGATTTACATGGGGAGCAATTCTTATTCGTTGGTAAATTATGGCTACTTGACCATATTTCAAGAAAACGTATAAGTCATTTTGTAATTTTAAATATTTTAATAGGTGGTTATAATGACAAGTAAGACAGTAACGCGTGCAGATTTAGCGAGCGTAGTTTGTAAAAGAGTGGGCTTGTCACATACTGAATCAGCAGCTTTAGTCGAATTGGTTTTGGATGAGATTTGCAACTCACTTGTAAGAGGTGAAGCGGTTAAATTATCTTCTTTTGCAACTTTTCAGGTTCGCAGTAAAAATGAACGTGTTGGACGCAATCCAAAAACAGGTGTTGAAGCACCTATTCCGCCGCGACGTGTTGTGACGTTTAAGGCTGCCAATGTCCTTAAACAGAGAATTTTAGATTCGCATCGTGCAAAACAGAAAAAATGATATCTCATAAATAAATGCCATGGTATGTTTGGTATTTGTTAAAAAAATGTATAAAATAAGGGTCTTTGTTTTTTAGAAAAAGACTGTTGAGTAAGTTGTCAATGATGGTCTTATTTTTGACTAATCTTGTTGAGAAATTGAGACAGAATGAGTCATTGTGAAGTAATTTATTTTGTTTTAAATAAGGTGTTGCAAAATGGATAAAAGCTCTGATGCTTTTCGCACAATTAGCGAAGTAGCGGAGTTATTGGAGCTTCCGCAGCATGTCTTAAGATTCTGGGAAACACGTTTTAGGCAGATTAAACCAATGAAACGTGGGGGAGGAAGGCGCTATTATCGCCCTGTCGATGTTGATTTGCTCAATGGTATTAAGCAGTTACTATATGATCAGGGTTATACGATAAAAGGTGTGCAACGCCTTTTGAAAGAAAATGGTGTTGCTTTTGTGACTGCATTTGGTAATGGTGATCTTGATGCTATGAATGTGGTCATAGAAAAGAAACATGCAGGACAAACTTCTGAAAATGCTAGTAATAAGCCTAAGAAATCTTCTTTTGGGCTTTTGAGTTTCATGAGGAATGAAGGAGAAACATCTGTCGGTTCTGTGAATCTTTACAAAGATAAAACTGATAAAGCATTGTTACAAGAGATTCTGTTTGAACTCATTGAATGTAAGCGTGTTCTTGATAGAGCACGATAATAATAATATTTTTTTATTTTATATGTGTTTCGTAGATATTTAGACGTTTTATGGATATGCTCAGAGTTTAATACGTTCAACGAGTGGTCATGTATCGTATGTGTATATTTAACGAGTTTTTTTATAAGAGTTTTTAATTTGATAAAATATGAAGAGGAGAAAGAATAAACGCTGAGTTTTGCCATTTTTCTTTGATTTAGCTTTATAAAAATTAAGGCAATATCTCATCAGTGTAGATTGCGGGATGTATAATGCCATTGGCTTACCAATTCATGTGCTTGTTTTAAAGAGATGTTTCTTAAGGCTTCTTAATCTTATTTTACTATAATGCCTTGTGAATGATTAATGGTAAACTCGTTGAGTACTGCTATTTTTACATTTATAAAGAAGCAAGTCAGCATCATCATTATAGTTATAGTCGGTCCTCAATGATTGCAACAATCCTTAGCACTTTAGGCGGTTCATTGTGGGCATTTTAAAAGTTCTTTCTCAATAATTTTTATCCACACACTCATTCTGCTTGTTTCGTGCAAGCAAATGATTTTGATAGATTCAACATAAACATATTTAAAACGAGAGAAGCCTATGATATTCGAAACCTTATTTAATATGAATAACGATATATTACCATTATAAATCAATATCTTGTCTTTTTATAAGAGCTTATCTTACGAATAAGACATATCATTGTTCAGCTAATTTTACATATTTTTTATTAATAAATATAATCTTGTTTTCAGCCTTCTTGCTTGATGTTGCTATAATTATCGTAATGATCTATCCATGATAGTAGCAGCATTTTTTCATTATAAAAGTAAAAGATTAATGTTATTATTAATATTCAATTGTCTATGTTGTTTGTATTTAAACAGCTCATAGCTTACATTCAACTTTTTCACCAAACCACCTTGTAGAGAGAGCACGTGATTCTTTCTGGTGATAGGTAGTTGTGCATGAAACAAAAACACACTACAATATCAAATCATTTCATTTTGTACAAAAATTGAAGATTTATAGTAAAAAAATTAACGTATTACCATCTTCTGTGATATTATGCATTTATTACACGTTGCAAATCTGGAGGTGTTGCCTCATTTGAGAGTTGTTTAATTGCATCTTCTACAGATAAAAGGGTTTGATTTGTACTTCCTAAGCGGCGCATATTTACGCTGTTTGTTTCAGCTTCACGTTTGCCACATACCAAAATTACGGGAACTTTTTGTAAAGAATGTTCTCGTATTTTATAGTTAATTTTTTCATTGCGGAGATCTATTGTTGCGGAAAGCCCAATAGCTTTAAGTTTTGCTGTTATTTTTTGGGCATATTCATTTGCTTCGGATGTAATTGTTGCAACAACAATTTGTTCAGGAGAAAGCCAAAGTGGCATATGTCCAGCAAAATTTTCGATTAATATACCAAGAAAACGCTCCATTGATCCAAAAATAGCACGGTGGATCATAACAGGTTGACGTTTTTCTGAATCTTTATCAATATAGAATGCACCAAAACGTTCAGGAAGATTAAAGTCTATTTGTGTTGTTCCACATTGCCATTCACGACCGATAGCATCCTTTAATGTATATTCAAATTTTGGACCATAAAATGCTCCTTCACCCGGAAGGATGCTTGTTTTGATTTGTCCTGCAAATTTTGTTTCAATCGTTTTAAGGACAGATTCCATGATACTTTCTGCATGATCCCATAATGCATCAGATCCAACTCGTTTTTCTGGACGTGTTGAAAGCTTAAGACTAATTTCTTTAAAACCAAAATCAGCATAAGTTGATAAAATAAGATCATTAATACTGAGACATTCATCGGCTAATTGTTCATCAGTACAAAAAATATGCGCATCATCTTGTGTAAAACCACGCACACGCATAAGACCATGTAAAGAGCCTGAAGGCTCATAACGATGAACAAGTCCAAATTCAGCAAGTCTAATAGGCAAATCACGATAAGATTTTAAACCATGTTTAAAAATTTGAACATGACCAGGGCAATTCATTGGTTTAAGGGCATAAACATTCCCATGATCTGAATCTTCTGCTGCTGGAATTACTTTGAACATATTCTCCTTATACCAGCCCCAATGACCAGATATTTCCCAGAGTGACCTATCGAGAACTTGTGGTGCATTAACTTCAGCATATTGATGATCATCAAGGCGTCTACGCATATAGCTGATTAAATTTTGGAACATTTTCCAACCTTTTTTGTGCCAAAAAATCATTCCTGGCCCTTCTTCTTGAAAGTGAAATAAGTCCATCTCACGTCCCAAGCGGCGATGATCACGTTTTTCAGCTTCTTCTAGCATATGGAGGTAGGCTTTTAAGTCATTTTCATTTGCAAATGCTGTTCCATAAATTCTCGTGAGCATTGGATTATTGGCATCGCCACGCCAATAAGCTCCTGCAACTTTCATTAATTTGAAAGCATTCCCAATTTGCCCTGTAGATTGCATGTGCGGTCCGCGACAAAGATCAAACCACTCCCCTTGATAATAAACTTTTAAATCTTGATTTTCAGGAATGCTATCAATAAGTTCAACTTTATAAAATTCCTTTTTCTCAGAAAAAATTTTTCTCGCTTTTTCACGAGACCAAATTTCTTTTCTAATAGGTTTATTGCGTTGGATAATTTCACGCATTTTCTTTTCAATAATAGTGAGATCATCTAATGTAAAAGGTTGTTGGCGTGCAAAATCATAATAGAATCCATTCTCAATAACAGGACCTATTGTTACTTGCGTTTCAGGAAAGAGTTCTTGTACTGCTTCAGCAAGGACATGGGCGCAATCATGCCTTATGAGCTCAAGAGCGCGTGAATCTTCTCGGGTAATAATCTCTACTTGACCAGATTGTCCCAATGGATCCGATAAGTCTCGCGTGATACCATCAAGACTATAGGCGACTGCTTTTTTTGCAAGTGATTTAGAAATAGATTCTGCTAATTCCAAGCCTGTCATTTCGGCGGGGTAATTACGTTTTGAACCATCGGGAAAAAAAAGAGAAATAGAGCAAGACATAAAAACACCCTTTTAATCCAATTCCGCTAACGATTGCGGATGGTTTCGTGAAAATTGAGTAAAAAGCTTATAGACTGATTTTTTATCAATACATATGAAAAAAGAAAAGGATTATTTGTTGTGTTTGTCAGAAATTTTCCAGTAACGCCAAGGTTTATAAAAACAGCAAGAATTTCCAAGCGAAATAGGTACTGGATCAAAGCCATCTGTTCCAAAGGGCCCACAACGCATGATACGAAAGAGTCCCATCCATGCACCAGCCCAAAGCCCATGGCGTGCAATCGCTTCATATATATATTCTGAACAAGTCGGGGCATGGCGACACTGATTGCCTATAAGGCTCGAAAGTGTTATTTGATAGAAACGTATTAAGAAAATTCCCAATAATCGTCCGGGTGTTTTTTGCCAAGTGCCTGTGTAATTTCGAGTCAATTTTTTTTGTTGAGATTGTGATTTGAACATTTATTTTTCTTCAATTTGTTGAATGCAATCTATCGTTGCATCAAAGGGTAGTAGTGTTGCTGTATGGCGCACTTTATAGTCTTTAATGGGCTGTAAGCAAGAAAAATCCTCAAATGGAGCTTGAGGAGAAGGACCATTTTGCGTTAGCATTTTGTAGATAACTTCACGCAATATTTTAAGATCTTGTGTTGTTTGTCCGATGATATGAGATGCTAAAAGTGAAGCCGAAGCTTGCCCTAGCACACATGCATGTATTTCGTGAGCAAAATCCGTAATAATACCATTTTCCACTTTTAAATCTACAGTGATTGTCGAGCCACAAAGATGTGCATGTTTTCTTGATGTTGCATCAGGATTATTAAGACGCCCAATTTTGCCTATATGTGCAGCATATTTAAGTATTTTATCATTATAGATATTATCAATCATGCACTATTGCCTGAAATTTTAAGAGTCGTGATTGTTTAAACTTTTAATTCGCTTATATAGAGATTATACAAAATGAAATAGGTATGGAGCAAATGCTTTGTATAGAGTAAGCTTGGAGTTTTTGAATGCGTAATGTTGTTAAAGAAGACGCAAATTTATCTGAAGAAAAGCGTCCGAGTATTGAAGAGGTGGAAGAAGCGATTCGTACATTACTCTTATGGATAGGGGAAAATCCAAATAGAGAAGGGCTTTTAGATACTCCAAAACGTATAGCCAAGGCATATCGCGAGCTTTTTAATGGTTATAGTCAATCTGTTAAAGAAACCTTAGGTACAGTTTTTGAAGAGGTTTCAGGATATAATGAATCCGTAATCGTAAAGAATATACCTTTTTATTCACACTGTGAGCATCATATGATCCCAATTATTGGGAAAGCACATATAGCATATCTT
This sequence comes from Bartonella sp. CL162QHHD, assembly GCF_042195435.1. Classification (NCBI taxonomy): domain Bacteria; kingdom Pseudomonadati; phylum Pseudomonadota; class Alphaproteobacteria; order Hyphomicrobiales; family Bartonellaceae; genus Bartonella; species Bartonella sp. CL162QHHD. The sequence continues at coordinate 4,258 of NZ_JBHIOG010000050.1, read as the reverse complement.
CCTAATGAGAAAATTGTTGGTCTTTCAAAAATTGTACGTGTTGTAGATATTTTTTCTCGTCGTTTACAAACTCAAGAAGCTATGACAGCGCAAGTGGCTCACGCGTTAAAAACGTATCTGAAGCCTCATGGTTTAGCAGTATTGATTGAGGCTGAGCACATGTGTATGGCTATGAGAGGAATCCAAAAACAGGGCTCTACAACAATTACAAAAAACTTTCATGGTTATTATGAAAAAGATCAAGCGGCACAAACACATTTTATGATGATGGTTCAAAGGTCATAGTAGAGCCCATATTTCTCGTAATCTCTATTAAGTTATAAGTCGTCTGAATAAAATAAATTATGAGAAAAAGAAAATTGGCTTGTACCTTTCTTTATGATTTGTTAAAGGCTAAAAACCAAGGTTTTTTCTTTCCACGTGCGGTCGTGGCGGAATTGGTAGACGCGCAGCGTTGAGGTCGCTGTGGGGCAACCCGTGGAAGTTCGAGTCTTCTCGACCGCACCAGTTAGCAGTGAGTCTCTCTATAATGAGATGAAGTTATGTTAGAGAGAGGGGATTTATACGTATTATAGAAAAATCTTTTTTGTATGTTATTTGTTGGTGTGTTTCTAAGAATGTTTCGTTTTTTATTACTTTATCTATGCATTTGAAATGTTATATTTTTATAAGGTGGGGTGAAATTGCAGTGAGAAGTATAATGATTCTGAGATATTTAACACTTCTTATTTGTGTTTCTTTATTGCCAGCATGTAGTGATTCACGTGCTGTACTTTGGCATGGGGTGCATGCAACACCTTCTATGACTGCCGTAGAAAGGGAAGTTGGAGGGAAACCAGTTTCTCCAAAAGCCATCGTTCCAGTGTATGTTGCAACAAGTCGTATGATGCAAAATAATTACGCTCAACCTTATGGTGCAGAGCGATCAAATAAAGTTCATTATAATCGCGTTGACGTAGGAATTCCTCAGCAACATGTAAAGGGAGTTGTTGAAATAAATGCGTATAAACCTACACATGATAAGTATTTTGCAGCAGTAGCATTGCAAAAATACGATAATAAAGAACAGTTTAAACAGCAATTAAATGCTGCTTTAGCAAAAAAGCCAAAAGGAAAAAGAGAAATTTTTCTTTTTATCCATGGGTATAATAATAATTTTGCAGATGGTACATTTCGTACAGCACAGTTTACACACGATTATTCTTTAAATGTTGTCGCTGTGCATTATTCTTGGCCTTCTGCCGGATCTGTTCCTCTTTATATTTATGATCGTGATAGTGCTAATTTTGCCCGTGACGGATTGATAGAGCTTTTAACGCTTATTAGTGAAACCAATGCTGATCAAATTTCGGTTATTGCACATTCTATGGGCAATTTTGTTATAATGGAAGCATTTAGAACATTAGCTTTACAGGGAAAATATAGGCCTATTCGTCGTATTACAAGTTTATTAATGGCTGCACCCGATATTGATGTTGATGTATTTGAGCGCCAACTTAATGATATAAAAAAACTCCCGCAGCCAACAGCTATTTTAGTATCCAGAACGGATAAAGCTCTCGCGGTTTCAGGACGTCTTACGGGTGGACATCATCGTGTGGGCGATGGCTCAGATATTGAAATGTTGCGTAAAAATGGAATAGCTGTTCTTGATTTCTCTCATGTGGATGGGGGAGCACACAATGTCTTTGCATCTTCACCAACGTTGATGGCTCTTTCTCGAGAAGGTTCTTTGGCTTCCACAATTATGCAAGGTACAGAATTGTCACCTAGTCAAGCCCTTCTTGCTGATGGTAGTAGTGTGTTGGAGAAAACAACACATCTTATCCTTTATACACCTGTACGTTTTCTCTCTCCACGGATTCCACGTTGATAGTGAAAAGAGAGAAGGAGCTCCATCAAATAATGTATTGGAGGTAATGTTTTTTAGCACTTTCTTTAGAATGGTTTTGTAAAATGAAAAATAAATAGCGGGATGAATGTAAAAAACAGTCATTAGGTGAGTTTGTGATGATCACACGGAAACGCTATGTTAATACGCCTACAGTTGTTGATTATTTATCTCATTCCGCAATTAAGTTGTTAGACATTCATGCTATGCTTGTGAAGGTGAGAAAAGGTGATATGGGGGAAAAACCAAATTTATTGCGTCAAATTGATTCTACAAAAAAACAGTTAGATGAGATAAGCCATGCTCTTATTTTAGAATATCGTAAACGCCAAGAAAATGAGCGTTTTTTAAAACAAATTCTGCTATCCATTTCTGATCAACTTTTTGCACTTAATAATGGTTTTAAGGAAACAGGGCGTCTTTTTTTTCAAGAAGTTAGAATACTTCAATCTCAGATGCAATGTTTATATGAGGGAAAGGAGAGGCTGCATTTGTTGAATAGCCAAGAATCTTTTTGTTCTCCGTCAAAGATTGATGAGGTCATTAAACAGTTACAAAAAGCACGAGAAAAGCTTATTCTTGAAAGCCCACATCTCTTTGAAAAAAGCACAAAAGCTAAACAATAAAAGTTCTTTAGTTGAGCAGATAGATAATTTGAATTTTACAGCAAACAACGCTGTTAGATAGAAGGCTATAACCTTTTTAAAGAAAAGAATTTGCTTTAAAAAATGAAACACATGTATTTTATAATCACACTCTTTATCGCATTAAAGCTTTAGAAGACTTTGGTTATATCTTTGCTAAAGTTAAGGCTGATGAATCAGGTGGCTTTATTGAAGAAAATGTTTGTGAAAAGAATTTACAAAAAACTTTCTGATTCTTTTAATAATAGCTCGCCGGATAATTTTGCCAATGTTATGAAGTTGTTAGTATATTCATTAGAAACTTAAACTTTAATATTTTCCTTGGTATAAATTAGCTGAATTTAAAGCATTAAAAAAGAAGTTTGATAAAAATAACATGTTTTGTAAATTCACGTTCATCTCTACCTTCTCTTGGATTTAAAAACACTCGGAAAATGAATAAGCTACACGTAATTAAAAAATATATGGTACCCCCAGAGGGTGGAGCGGGCTTTTGCAACAAGATTCAAGTTATGTAAATATGTGCAAGAGCTATTGATGCAGATAATTTTTTATGTTCCAATAAAAAATTAAGTATTAAAGAAAAAATCTCAAATCAGAAATTAAAGGTGATCTAAGAGGTGGACGAGAGGGGCGTTAAGTGAGGGCTATTCATTGGTTATCAGCATCATTCGTCAAGTCATCTTCACAGGGTAAATTATTGAGATGGGGCAGGGCTATGGTTGAATGTTCGAAAAGACAATACACGCTCTTGGTTTTTTCGCTATACGCACCACAATAAGCGCCGTGAAATGGGACTTGGTCCTGTTACGAAACTCTATTTAAAAAATTAGATGCCATACCAGCCGATCAAGAAGCGGCTGCTTTAATACGCTTACAGATTGAAAATTGTTGTGCGCCTGACATTGCAGTGTTGCGTTTTGCTTGTGTGGATGATTTAAAAAATCAATCGGATTATCAACGAAGTCAAGCTGCTTTTAATTGGTGTGAGGGGCGCTTAAAACCTCTTCATATTGGGCTTGACCGACGGCGCCAACATGTTTTTGGTGTTGATCTTGCCAGATCGGGCGATGCGACGTCGATTGTGGTGATGGAAGTGGGACAAGATATTGGTGCGCCGTGTTCGGTTTATGGTGGAATTGCGCAATACGCCGTTTGACCAACAAAGAGAAATTTTATTTTATGTGGTGAATAGTTTGCCGCGTTTGTTGGGGGGCGCTTTGGATGCACGGGGCAATGGGGCTTATTTAGCCGAAAAGATGGCGCAGCATTATGGGGGGGCTTGTGAAGGAAGTACAATTGTCGCAAAGTTGGTATGGCAAAGAAATGCCGGCTTATTTAGAAGCTTTTGGGGATGGGCTAAACAAAGCCTTTCCAATTTTTGGCAATGGTTGAAGAGTTTTTTTGCCCGCGAAAAGCATCTCTGAGGGTGCCAAGGCTGGTATGGAACAAGCTGGGGAAGATTTAGCAAGTTGGATTGTCGATGGTTTTATGGGCACCATCTCACAATTGACGGATTTTTGTAAATCTTTGCCCTATCGCATTAAGGGGTGGATTGGGTCCATTAATTTAAGAGAGTTTTTGCCAAGTTTTTTGGGGGGTAAAACAGCCATTCAACCGATTGCACAATTTGCAGGGGCTCCTCCTGTAAATTCATCTGCGAGAGAGCAAAGAGACAAAGACCGTTCCCCCATCACACACAATCAAAATGTCACAGTGCATG